>DATIJL010000003.1 GCA_035478595.1 Candidatus Chromulinivoraceae bacterium | reverse complement strand
GGATTGAATGCGTCTTTGACTATCTTAAAGAACATCTCTTCTTACAGAGTTCGTTTCCCCGCTCGGTGAACGGCTACGCCGTTCACTACATCCGAACATTGCTCGCGTACCAGCTTATGTGGGGGTTTTGAGACTCAGGTTCTAGGGAATCGCTGTCTTGTTGACATGTAAGTAAAAAATCCAGTTCGGACTCTATAAGGATAGCTCACAAGAAGAGTCACCTTCTAGCCATAGAGGATAATCGTTATCGTGTCAGACCCGGCGTGATAATGACGGGATGCTGTGGAGTATCGGGCTGAACTTGCTGTAATGCTCCATTACAATTCAAAGCAGCTTCTGCCGATATTTCCTTGCCATCGCAGTAATGTACCGGCGGCATATTGTTATCGTTATAGACGGTAATTCCGAAGATTGTACAGACGACGAGAAATAAAGCTCCTCCAAGGATGACGCCTCTATTTCCATACCTCTTACCAAATACAATGCTAATCAGTAGGAGTCCCGAAAAGACAATTGTCAGTGCAAGTCCCGTCCAGCCTATGAACGAGCTAATACCTACAAGCGGCGAGCTTAAATCTATACTCAGAAACCCAAAAAGGAATACTTGGTGTGTATCTCCAAAGCCGACAACACCAAGATATAGTGCTAGTACAGCAATGATTTGACCGATTTGCACAGTGCGTAATCCAATAGTTGCTGGTACGGTCTTAGCTAGTCTTGAAGATGCTTGGAACTGAAGGAAAACGAATAGTAATAATATAACCATTGAAGCCGGGAAAAGGATGATCGTTAGCCAACCTTTAGTGAGCGACTCGTATGCGCAGAGCAGGGTTACTGCTAGGACTATTTTGAAATGCAGAGGTGCTTTACCCGGGGCTGGTCTACGCGCATTACTACTTAATACATTTTTAGGTTGAGGAGACTGACTCATATTGTTTGTAGTATAGCACAATGCGACAACTCTTTTTAATTGTGTGAGTTTTAGGCACTCCGAGCTAATGCTCTAAAGACAGGCATTTCCAGAGCTATTGTACCCATATGTCCCATATCGGATCGTTCGATCGGTATATTGTGTGGTATATGCTCTCTCAGATAGTCAAAATGCGCTATGCTAGTGTATTTGTCGTCCGCAGTCCCCTGTATGATATATACTTCCTTTTCGCCAAGGTCTGAGAGTTCAAAACACCAATGTGCCCTAAGCGCCATGATATTATCGATTCTTCCCGAGGAGCCATGTTTGAGGGCATTCTCATGTGATGCGGCAAGATAACGGTGTACCTGTGGTTCATTGACAACCCTCATATCCGAGGGGCCGAGATGAGGCATAATTGATCGGATTACCCCTGAAGGATTTCTTACGATCGCCTCGCCCGATGTATCTTCAAAACTCTTCGCCAAAGTTTCCTCGTCAGCTAAGCCAATCAGTCTTTCGTTGTTTGTTTCTACGCCGTTGAGCCGGTCGATCTCCGCATTTGCGGGCGCACGACAGGCAAAAATAGCAACGTTTGCAACTTCGGGGAGTAAAGCACCTGCCGCTAGTGCATATGGCGCGCCCCCGGACCGTCCAGCTACGCTGAGCCGTGTAATATTGTATGCCCGAGCGATTGCTTGCATAAGAACTGCACCGTCACCTACCCTGTGCCCCTGCCAGCGTTCGGAATCACCATAGGCAGGCCGATCCCACATTAACAGCCGGAGACCACTGTTGTGCAAGTCTCTTGTGCGCTGATAAGGAAGATCGGGCATGCCGCTTGCAGGAAGTCCGGGACAAAACATGATCGGATAGCCGTCTTCTGGTCCAAAAGAGCGAGTCATAATGTTGATATGTCTGTTGTCGGATAATTGAATCTCGACCATGCCACCTGTGTGTAATTGACAGTGATCAAGAGAAAGAAGCGGGCGTGGTTCTAGGAGAAGACTCTCTGAGCTAGTATTCTGGGACGTCACTAATTCGAGCGTAGATGCTGCTAGCGCAGTCTCGGCTGCTCGTCTTCGCATCCATGCTCGCTCTTCTTCCATTCTGGCGTCGGACATCAGTGTCTGAGTGTCGAACTGTTCGTGCATGCTTTTTATAATACGATATTTTCGAGAAGCAGTAATCCGAATGTTTAGCGTTAGTGTAGTCCTTGGCTCTGGTTGCGTTTCCCCCGCTTATGAACGTTCTCCAATTTGAGTCACTACTTTACCGCGTGGATGTCCGTTTTTCTGGTAGTCAAAAGCATTCCCAATTTCGTCGAGTGAAAATGTTTTAGCTATCTGTACCTTCACAAGCCCATTATCTAGTAACTTTCCCAGCTCTGTGAATGATTGAGATGTTGCGCTCTCAGCTTGCTCGATAAACTCGATTTGATATTTCTGTGCGAGTTCTGGATGGCGGTCCCACAGCATCGTAGTGGTCCTGCCGCCAGGTTTTAATACCGTGAATGACTTCGCAAAGATTTCATCCCCGATAGTGTCAAAGACAACATCGTAGTCGTGGAGCAATTCGCTAAAATCTTCTTTCTGGTAGTCTACAACAATATCTGCGCCGAGACTCTTTGCGTATTCTTTATCTTTTTCGCTAACAGTGGTGGCAACGTACGCGCCGAGATGTTTAGCTATCTGCAAGGCGAGGGTGCCAATGCCGCCTGCACCACCGTGGATTAGCACGCGCTGCCCGGCCTTAACCTGTAGTATTTCGACCAGGACATGCCAGGCTCGAAGTCCAGCCATCGGGACTGCCGCGGCTTGTTCAAAGCTCTGGCTGGTGGGTTTTTTCCAGACAAATGCCGCGTTTGCAATCGCCATCTCGGCTAATGAACCTGACCCACCTCGGTTATAACCTGCCATTCCATAGACCTTGTCACCTTCTTTAAGATGTGTGACTCCAGCTCCTACTTTCTTGACGACGCCGGCAAAGTCACTACCAGGGGTGAAAGGAAAAGGAAGTTTCATAAAGCGGCTCAACTCACCCTCCACCATCTTCCAATCAATGGGGTTTAATGCGGCGGCCTTAACTTCTATGAGTACAAAGCCGGGTGCTAGTGTTGGCTCACTAGCATTCTCGTTAATCTGGATATTTTTTGCTGGTATATAGTCAGTGATTTGTGGTGCTTTCATAGAAACTCCCTCGATGTTATAATACTTTTATATATAAAGTATCTTTATGTATCTAACTATACGCAAAGGAATATTCATGTCAAGAACTAATAAAGTAGCAATCATTCAAACCAAGCTTCAGGATTTTAGTACGCATGTCTATCTATTTCAGCAACAAGTGGCTGAAAAAATGAAATTGCACCCGACGGATTTTCATAGCATTCATCTGCTTGATAAGTATGGAGAGTTAACGGCAGGCCAACTCGCAACACACCTTAGCCTTACGAGCGGTGCCACGACAGCGGCTATCGATAGGCTTGTTGAGCTTGGGTATGCAGAACGCGCTGCTAGTGGCATTGACCGTCGGAGCACAATAATCCGGCTGCGTTCCGAAAGTATCAAAAAGATGAGGAGTGAGTATTCGTTAATAGATGCACGCCTTCAAGATAAGTTAGAACAGTTCTCGGATGCTGAATTGGATGTTGTTGGACGTTTTTTACAGAAACTGACGGAGCTTTAGTTCAGCTGCGTTAGATACGTTGCAACTGTTTTATGGCTGCTCTACAGCCTAAACCGTCAATCATTTTGACGACTTGGGCTGTAGCACAGAGGAGGTTCCTGGCTACAGGTTAGACTGTTATAGTTGTAGGTATGTGCGTATCAACTCGGCGTTAACCTCGTTGAGAACACCGCATTCCCTGAGGACGGTACACGCTACTGGCACCACGAGACGCCAGACCTCGTGTGGGTCGACGTTTTCAGTGTCTGTCAGTACTGGTGGTTCTGCTTGCGTCAGCATCATGACCGCCAGGTCTACGTACATCCGGAAGTCGCCGAGGCCAGCCTGATCCTCCTGGATCCGCTGACTGACCAACTTGGACAATTCCGCCTGGGACAACTCACGCACCATGTCCACTCCTCTGTGTATGTCCAAGCGATACGCTTGGAACGACGCTACTATATCATATTTTACGCTTATTGCACACAGCAACTTGAGCGTCAGCTTGGTCGACGGCGAGTCTGAACTCGAGAGGATCGTACGACACGTTGACGACTACCGTACAGATGTCCTGGTTTGTCGGCACCGACCGCTCCAAGAACGACTACGGAGACACTTCAAATTAAGTGCATATCATTCCCTATGATATTCTGTAATGAGATAGAAAAAGCTTCACGGACTGTGAAGCTTTTTCTTGTTTGGATGTTGCTCTGCGACACTGATCCGCGATGGGCTTATAGCAAAATTCTAAATAGGTTAACGTTGCCCGTTCCGCCTATCCCAAAGGGACGGACGGAACGGGCCACGAGCAGGGACGTCAATCCCGGTTACATGCTGGCGCCGTCACCCGAATTCACGGGCCGATGACGACGCCCTTGTCGTAGGTCGTCTCGAACTCGCCCGTGTGGTTCTGGGCGCGGTCGAAGGCCGCCATGTGCTCGTTGTACGACGACTCACTCGTGATGAGGAACTTGCCCGAGGAGCAGATGGTCCCGTATTCCAGGACCACTCTCGCGTCGGGTATCCTTGCCACGAGGACGAAAGCCTGCTGGACAGCCTCTTCGATCGAGGTGCCGGGCTGGACCTCCAGATCGATGTCATGCATACGTGTCTCCTTGCTCGGGGGTGCTGCGGGTTGCATGCACCCAATCCAATTCGTAAGACTAAAATATTATTTCATGTTTATGTATAAAAAGCAAGTACAGCTTTATCTAAAGAATACACGATTGCAGCATGCAATGCTCTCGGGTTTTGCTGAGATTGATATTGTTGATTTTTTTACATTTGCTGATTCATTGTCAGTAGGTATACTCCGACTAGTACTAATAATGAAAGGAATAGAAAACATGACAAAGTACATTCTTGTATATAAGATGAACGAAGCGAATGACTGGAGTGCAGCTCCAGAGGCTGAGGTTAAAAAAGTAATGCAGGCTTGGGGAGAATGGCTTGGACTACTGGGATCAGCTCATAAGAGTGGTGATGCTTTTAAGTTCGGTGGTAAAAGTGCCACTAAAGACGGTGTTAAAGCCGCTGATAACCTGTTAACAGGTTATGCTATTATCGAGGCTGAAAACTTTGATGAAGCATTAGCCGTCGCTCAGAAGGCGCCAAACGTGCAAGCGGGCACTGGCACCGTCGAAGTGTACGAGGCGTTTGGCTTGTAATTTTTACATAACACTCTCGCTATATATGAAGCGGCCCCCGAAACCACGAAGGTTTCGGGGGTGTTTTCGCCTCCATGGGATCTACCGAACGGTGCCGCTTGATGCTCCTGCGAGCGTCAAGGCATCGGCAACTGCCATGACCATGACGCCGTCACCTGTTGGGTGAAAGGCATCCTTGTCGGTTGGTGGGCGGATATCAGCACCGGGACTGTCTGACAGGTCATCGCAGAGCGTCTTGAGCTCTGGCTTGACGAACCTGAACCCGAACAGGCCGGCGCCCTCTTGCAACACCTTGTTCAGATCGGCATTGCGCTGGTTGAGCATGTCGATCTTCTCGGGCGTGAGCCCCTTAGTCGCCGCGCAGGTTGCTCCCTGCTTGATGACGTCGTACGAACCGTTGATCACGATCATCGGATGGCTACCGTCGGGGCCGTTGGTGAGGCCCTGAAGCTCGACGAGGAGATCGTGGTAACTCCACTTGAACTTCTCGAGGAGTGCCTGGTAGTCGGGTGTCGTGAGGTTGTCGTTGCACACGTCGGCCAAGTAGCACAGGCCGATCGCGCGCGACCACCAGAGGTCGTTGGGACCGATGGTGACGAATACGGCTTTGATGCCGGTCATCTGCTTGACCGCACTGATCTGGGGGATCAATGAGCGGCCGCTGCGTGATTGCGGTCCCATCAACCCTTCGTCGATGGTTGCGCTGGAGCACGCGAGGTTGAGCACTCGCCACCCCTCGACACGTCCTATCTGCGCAGCAAGCGAATCGCTGCTTCGCCGACAGTCCGAATCATCTTTTGTGGGGTTTTTGAGGTCCTTTCCTCCCTGTGTTGCCGCACGCGAATCACCGATGGATACGGCGTCGTAGCCCTTGAGCTTGGGACCCATGGGCACGGGCGACAGGTGCAGCGTACTGTGTCCGACCAAATCATCCAGCGATGTTGCCTGGCTGATCGAGCTCGACCCAACGACAAAGAGCGTGGCAGCGATTGCCAAACTCAGTATTGTCGCAACGAGCGTACGGAGTACGAGTAGTCCTGCCTGTCGCCTTCTGTCGCTCTTGAAGTTGAGAAACACGAAGGAGACGCCGATGCTGAGGAACAGGCTGATCGCCAACGCGATGAACGCGAAGTTGATCAGCCAAGTCCGAAAGCCGGCGACGAACTGGGCACTGACATCCGGCGGCAATTTGTGCTCGACCGCCGCCCTATTCAGGAGATCACTCCCCTGGAACGGTGCATTCACGGTTAGATGGGCGCGCACTGGCCCATAGTACTGGGTTGGTAGCAGATAGAACGTCTGCGGCGTACCAGTATCAACCGTTATTTCACCGTGGCCACTCAGTGACCAGTCGGGCGTGACAGCATTGACCGTAAAATGCTGGCCAAGCGTATTGATGCTCTGACTGGGTGTAACGACAGCGGAGAGCATGATTGAAGTGGTGCTGATGCCCAGAAATAGGGCGAGCACCACGGCTATCCATCGCCACCTTCGCGTGCCGGTGATCCACCCGAGGGTAGATCTGACGGGTCGGAGGAGCGACCGAACGACGGGTTGGTTGAGGTGCAACGTCGTGGACTGAACCTGACTAGAGGTCATCGGAATATCCTTCCGTGTAGTATCCTGGAGACGTGTTGCATACTTTAGTAGTATTTGGCTATTTAGTCAATATTGTACTAAAGGTATGAACGCCTGATCGTAGCCTATCTAACTGAGATTTTTGTCAATTTTATCTATATGCTCGGTAACATTCTTTGTAAAATGTGTTAAAAAATCTGCTATCGTGGCGAGTTCTTCGTTTGAATAGCTAGCGAGGAGTTCTTTATGTGATTTTTGAACACCCATCACAAGTGGCATAGCTAACTGAGTATAATGAGGGTCAATCTCTATGAGTACCCCGCGCCTGTCATTAGGGTTAGGTTTTCGCACAATAAAATGAACCTTTTCGAGTCGATCCAGCATCGCGGTGGTTGAACCGGTGGTGAGACCAGTGAATCTGGCAAGTTCTGTTGGAGTTGAAGTCCCTTTTATAGTCAAAAAACTCAGACATTCAGAGTCGGTCGCGTTTAGGTTCAGTTTCCGCGCAATGGCATTACGAAATAAAACCGAACTAACCCCTTGATCACGAGCGGCGAAAAACACTTTCTTCTCTAATTCTTGCTTTGTATTCATAATGTTGTTGACAATAACTCTAATATCAAGTAAGTTGATTATATAGCAAAATGAATAAAAATGCAATAGAAAGGATCTCTATGCAAACTGCAAACAAACTTATGATGGTCACGATAAATGTTGGTGACATGACTAAATCTAAAGAGTTTTACGTTGATAAACTTGGCTTTGCCATTTCGACAGAATACCGCATGGACGATGACAACTGGTGGACTACCCTTGCCCTCCCCGAAGGTGGAGCTAGTCTGACGCTTTCACGATCGAGCGCTGCCGCTGAGAACGCTCAGCTTAGTAAAGTATCGGTGTATTTTGAGACGTCAGATGTTGACGCCACGCACAAAGAACTAAGCGATAAAGATCTTGAGATTGATGAAGTTCAGGATGATCTATTCGGGCCTGGATCTGCCGTAAAGTGGTTGAACGTAAAAGACCCAGATGAAAATGTCATCTTCTTTGCGCAGAAGCATGATGCACGAGCGCCTTTCTAGAAAAACATACAAAAAGAGGCTCCACTGTGGGCCTCTTTTTTATTCCGGTAACACTGTGAATCAAATCATAGTACTATAAGAGGTACAAGGAGCATGCATGCAAGAATATATTGAAATTCGCGGTGCCCGCGAGAACAACCTAAAGGACGTCAGTCTTAAGATTCCAAAACGCAAGATAACTATTTTTACAGGCGTATCGGGCTCGGGAAAATCAAGCATTGTGTTTGATACTATCGCCGCCGAATCGCAGCGGTTGCTAAACGAGAACTTTAGTATGTTTGTTCGTAACTTCTTACCTCGTATCAGCCAGCCTGAGGCTGATGAGATTAAAAACTTGAGCATGGCTGTGATTGTGGATCAAAAGCCGCTCGGTGGTGGTTCACACTCGACCGTCGGTACGGTAACCGATATTGCGACGGCCTTGCGACTGATGTTTTCTCGGTTCGGTAAGCCATATGTAGGGTATGCAAACGCCTTCTCTTTTAATGATCCCGCCGGCATGTGTCCTAACTGTAACGGGGTAGGCCAAAAACTGGGTATCGATATGGATGCGGCATTTGATATGGATAAATCAATTAACGAAGGGGCCCTACGCCTCCCCGACTATACTAGTACCAATAGTTGGCAGCTAAGGATTGTTCAGCATTCAGGTCTATTTGACCCGGATAAGAAACTTAAAGATTTTAGTCAAAAAGAACTTGATGCACTTTATCACTCGGGGTTAGTTAAAGTTGATCTGGGCGCCGGTATGAAGCTCAATTTTGAGGGTGTAGTCGATAAGTTCGTACGCAAATACATCACGCAGTTCGATTTTAGAACGATGTCAGAGCGCACGCAGAAAAACGTCAGTCCATTTATTACTATGGGTATATGTGAGCTGTGTCATGGTGCTCGATTGAACCAAAAGGCGCTAGCTTGCAAGATCGAGGGTTATAATATTGCTGATTTCAGCGCGATACAGGTTGATAAACTGCTTGGCGTTGTTCAAAAACTTGATCGTCAAGAGAATCATGCGCTCGTAAAGACAGTTGAAGAACGGTTATCTAACTTAGTAGAGATTGGACTCGGATATCTTAGTCTAGATCGGACAACTGACACGCTCTCTGGTGGTGAATCGCAGCGTGTTAAGTTGGTAAAACATCTTAACGGTAGCCTAGTTGATGTAATGTATATCTTTGACGAGCCAAGCATCGGTCTGCATCCGCGAGATGTTCACCGCTTAAATGAGTTGTTATGCAAACTACGCGATCAAGGTAATACAGTTATCGTCGTAGAACATGATCCAGATGTTATCAAAGCCGCTGATCATATTGTGGATGTTGGTCCCCTTGCCGGCACAAAGGGCGGCGAGGTGGTTTTTGAGGGTACTTATGCAGAGTTGTTAAAAGCGAAAACGCTTACAGGCGAACACCTCAAAGACCAAGTACCTATTAAACCGGAGTTTCGCAAATCTAATGGTAAACTGACGGTGAAGAACGCGACCGCACATAATCTGCAGAATGTTACGGTTGATATTCCGACAGGTGTCTTTACGGTGGTTACTGGTGTATCGGGATCAGGTAAGAGCTCACTGATTCATGATGAATTTTTAAAGCAACATCCGCTTGCAATTGTCGTTAACCAAACGCCGGTTGGTACTTCTAACCGCTCTAACCCGGCCACTTATATAGGAATCATGGACGTGATTCGCAAAGCTTTTGCCGATACTAACAAAGTAGATGCTGGACTCTTTAGCTTTAACTCCAAAGGTGCCTGCGATAACTGTAAAGGTGCTGGATTTTTGACTCAAAACCTAGGCTTCCTGGATGATGCTAAGACACCGTGTGATGTATGTGGCGGTAAACGGTTTAAGGATGAAGTACTTGCCTACAAATATAATGGCAAGTCGATTACCGATGTACTTGATTTAACAATGAGTGACGCGAATGAATTCTTTGACTTGCCTGAAGTTGCAGCTAAATTGCAAGCGCTTAACGATGTTGGCCTAGAATACCTAACGCTTGGTCAGCCGCTCAGTACCCTCTCAGGTGGTGAATGTCAGCGCATAAAACTTGCCAGCGAACTGCATAAAAAAGGTAGCGTGTATGTGCTTGATGAACCTACGACTGGGTTGCATATTTCTGATATTGCTCGCCTCCATAAACTCATCGATCGGCTGGTTGGTGAAGGAAATACGGTCATCACAATTGAGCATAATGTTGAGGTGATTCGCCAGGCAGATTGGATTATCGATCTTGGCCCTGATGGTGGTGACAAGGGTGGCAAAATTATGTTTGAAGGTACGCCGACGGAGCTACAGAAAAGCAAGACAGCCCTTATCGCTCAGTACATCTAACGTTATTTTCGATTGCCAGCCTGAATCACTTTATACTTCGCAGAAGTGATCCGCTTTCCCGAAGGCTAAATTTCGAGAGTATCCCGTCAAGGAACGGTTATAAATTATTCAGGGTTCGAATCCCCCACCTCAAGTCGTGAATTCATTACAGCCTAAGAAAAAACCTGGATGCCGGTGTCATCCAGGTTTTTATATTTTCTAGCTTCTTATTAAAACTGTGCCCATACGCTCCCGGTGTCTAGGTACTGCCTCATCAGATCTATCTTTCTTTCTGAATTAAGGTGATACACAAAACACTGAGCAACTTTGTACTTTTCTCCCAGGAAGGTCTCTGGGTCTTTTGGCCAAGGCCATTTTTGCTCGTTGCCAAACTTAATAACCTCTTCACTCACGGTGCCGATATTCCAGTACTCTAGAACACCCCAGTCACTAGCGATTGCGTTCGTGATCATGATAGGAGTTTTTTTATCCGCTACGGCCGCCTGAAACCACGGCATAACTTCATTTCTTCCTTTGAGCACTTTGTTGTAAGGCATGAGCCCCCATTCGATATCGTCGGCGATTTGAGCGCCCACGGTAGCTAGATCACCTGATGCAACTGCCCAGATGAGGGTGGAAAGTGGTGTTGCCTTTGACCCCTCTTTTAATGATTCCTGGTTATGATCGATTGGTTTTATATTTTCGAAATCAAGATCATCTGCATTCATAGTTACCCCTCCTGCTTAATGTTAGTTTGAAAACCTGGCGCCAATTCGACTATAAGCAAAGGCAGTATTCGTGTCAAGAATATTGACACTCAGTCTCATTTTATACTATTGTATGAATATGAACACAGTGAGAAAACCTATGAGCGAATCACGGCATGCTATGAAGATTCGCGTAGGATTGCGAGAGCAAAAGAGACGACACCTGTTAGACACTGTGCATAAAAAGGCCGTGGTATTATCCATCAAACATGGTTACGACCTTGTAACAGTTGAGCAGATCGCGGTGGCGGCAATGATTTCGCGCAGCACTTTTTTTAGACACTTTGCAACAAAGGAGGCGGCCGTGCTGTATAACAGCCTTGGTCCTGACCTTATGAGCAGTTTTCGTAATCAGTCTTCGAATATTACAACTATTCAGGCATTGCGAAATACATTCAACGAAGTATTCTCAGGATCAACAATAAGCGCCGTAGAAAGCAAATTACATAGACAACGTATGATCTTAATTCGTACCGTTCCAAAGTTAAGAATGGCCATGATTGATCAGATATCCATGAGCACCGACATGCTTGCTAGCTTAATCGCTGAACACGCCAAACGAACGGCAGATGATCCCGCTGTTCGTACACTCGCGAGTGCGCTCATGGGAGTGACGATCGGTATCTTAATTGACAGTGAGGATAACGATGAAAGTTACCTCGACAGAATCGACGAAGCTCTAAAACAATTAGAGACGGGGTTCTTGATTTAGGTGGAGGGTGCGCCTTATAAGAAATCGACCACTCTGCTGAATAACCGTTAGGAAATTGCTTGTGCGGGTGTCGATGGTGTAGAGTAGAGTTTTCGCTAATTGAGGTGTGCATTATCTGTTCCTCGACATCAAGGGATGCCTCTATGTGGCCTTGGGTGCGTGGTCATCTTCAACACTCGGCCTCGCCCACCTTACTCAAGTCATATCAAGCGAATGATTCTTAGCAGACGCCGGGACACCTGTGGCTATCTTCGAACATATTATTCTTGATGTGATCTTTACATCCTGTAGTAGGTAGTTATAATGAAACATAAGTGTAATTGTAACGCGCGGTAGAGCGCATTGTACATATATAGAATAAAGAGGTAGCAACGATGTCGCGTTTGCCTATACCAGGTTCAGATGACAGTACCTGGGGCGCAATTTTAAACGATTTTCTAAGTGTAGAGCTTAACGCTGACGGCACTCTTAAAAAAGCGTCAACTATTAACAGTGCTGAACAAACAGCCAACAAAGGTGCGGCAAACGGTTATGCACCGCTAGACGCAGCAGCCAAGTTACCTATGGCCAATCTACCTGCGCACTCTCACACCCTCACCTTTTCGCTCGCTACATTCTCGAAAAACGGTACGCTCACTGTCTCTGGTGGCACGATGCGATTCCCTGTTGATGGTACATATACTATCGTTGGTACGCGACTTATGGTTGGTACAGCTCCAACTGGAGCGGATTTAGTACTCGATATTAAAAAGAATGGCAGCACCATATACACCACAGCTGCTAATCGGCCTCGCATTACTGCTGGTGCAAATAGCGGTGGTCCCGGTGCGACACCTGACATAACTTCTCTTGTGGCTGGAGATTATCTAACGGTTGATGTGCTTCAGGTTGGCTCGACAGTCGCTGGTGCCGACCTAACAACAACTGTTATCGTAACGAAGGCTGTTTCGTAGGATAGTGCCATGGCTCGACTTTTAAACTCGACCCGTTTTAAGAGCCCGAGCACGGCAACGGCTAATTTTAGCGTTACGATTCCTGCTACAACTGCCGGTTCAACACTTGTGTGCGTTGCGGGTGGCGGTGCGATTGTAACGGCAAAATTAGGTACGACGGCATTCACGAAACGAACGACATCGCTTAATACTCGCGAAGTGGCTGCACAGGACATTGTTGATTCGGCTGGTGGAACGACGGCCGTAGCGATATCGCTCAATGGCGCAGAAAATGTTGATGGGATGATTTATGAGTTTGCCTCAGGTTCGCTTGGCAGTTTTATAGCTGGTGCGACGGAAGGTGGAGTGGGCGGTAACACGAGCATTGATACTAATGGTCGTGCAAAAACGGGGACAATTACTACGACCAATTCAGCAGTGGTTTTTGCTATGTTTACCGTTGGCGATAGCTCAATCGCCGTATCACAGCACCAATGGTGGGGATTTGAACCACTGGGTAAACAATATGCTAATGAAGGCATTAATACGGATCCATCGAAAAGTATTTATTGGTCGATGATTGCTGTCTCGGATCAGTCTAGTGCTACTACATTGCAGGCTCAGAGTGCTAGTATCCAGCTTGGTTCTATACACCAGTCAGTTGTTTGGGCGTATCAAGATTTGTCTGGTGGCGTTGCTACGTACTCTAATCCCTACCCGAATGCGATTGCCGCGGAGAACTCCTTGCCAGGCACATACTATAATAAATGGCTCTCTGCTCCAACTGATGCTCTCAATGCTCAAATTAGCGGCTACACTGGAAGCCTGTCGTATAATCCTGGTGACACAGTTGACTTTAAAGTTTACTCCAACAATATTGGATTCAACGTAGAGATTGTGCGCATTGGCCATTATGGCTATTTTCCGTTTGGTGCACGAGCCCAAGCTACGATCTCGGGTAGTCCTGTGGTGCAGCCAGTGCCTACGATCAATTCGTATGGTGGAACCGTATGTGCATGGACGACAAATGCTACCTGGGCAATTCCAGCGGCTGCGACGCCAGGAATTTATTCGTATACATTAAGACGAACGGATAACTCTGCGTATCAAATGATGGGCACTTTTGTGGTCAAATCCCCTGTCCCATCAACAAAATCGCAAACTATCATGATGACAACAGCAGATTTCACCTGGCAGGCATATAACCCCTGGGGAGGAGTAACCGATACGGGTAATGGTTATTCTGGCTATAGCGGACGATACCTGTACGGTACGGCACCGAGTCCTACGACAGCTAACAGAGGGTTTGCTGTTTCCTATGATAGACCTCTTGGAACAATAGGCGCTAATTCAGAAACATTTTTTTGGGATTCTGAAGGTGGAGCGGTGAGCTTTTTGGAGGCGAACGGTTACGACGTTGCGTACTATACGATGGTTGATATCGACAAAGATACCTCGATACCGTCGAAGTTTGCAACAGCCATTTCGCAGGGACATAGTGAGTACTGGTCTGCTAATGTACGCGATGCCTACGAGAGTGCTCGCGATGCTGGCACTAATCTGATGTTTATTACTTCGAACACTTCTCTTTGGCATGTGCGATTTGATCCTGCCGACACGAGTCGACGTACTATGATTTGCTATAAAGACTCACATGATACCACTGGTTATGATAATACTACTAAGTATGACCCGATAAGCTATACCGGTACCTGGCGTGATTCACGTACGATTGTCGGCGGTGTTAATAATACCAATCGACGACCGGAGACCGGCATGACAGGTCAATGGTTTGTTGGTAACGGAACCTTTAGTGAGCGCATTGCCGTTCCGAACGACTACAGCAGTCTTCCGATTTGGCGCAATACATCTGTTTCGACGGGTAGTACGATTACGCCTCACGGCTCATCAACGGTCGCTCTGTCGACTGCCGGCACGGCGATTACCGTTACCACGCCGGCGTCCACGCAAGTAGGAGATCTCATTCTAATGACCATCGCTTTTAATGGCGACCCGGGTGGTTTTAGCTCAAATGGTTTCCGTGTTGTCTTTCAACAATCTACTGGTTTGACAAATATTTCGACTGTTCTTATTCAGGTGTACGCATCTCAGGCTGGTGCCGCTGCCTACGTTTTTAACTGGACCAGGTCGGTGATGGCCTGTGCGACTTGTATTGCCTACGGAGGCGCTGTATGGGAAGAGACGAATAAGACGATTGCTGCAGATGCGAGTGGTGGTGCGGCTCATGCAACACTTGCGATTCGAACTGAAGGTAGCGACCGGTGGGCGATTTGTGTGTTTGCTGATGTAGATGCAACGGGCACCCAGAAAACAACTAGCTGGACAGCCGGTGCAGGGCTAACGTCTCGTGTCGAGGTTGACACCTCAACTGCAGCATCTGGACCGTGGGTGTCGCTTGTGGCTATGGATACCAATGGTGCCGTTACGCTAGGAAGTCATACCTATTCGGCAACTGCTCAATTTGCCAACCCACATGCTGCAGTGGGAATGATGTATATATCACCGGGAACAGTCCTCTTTCCAGGTGCGATAGGTGCTGAGTGGGACTATGTAAAAGTCGACGAACCAACTACGCCAAAAAACATGGTGATGTTAAATCGTCAGGCAACGCAAATTCGTGCGCAGCGCGCCGACTATTATGGTAATAGCTACAATGCAGATGGAACGCTATTCTATGGCATGACGCTTTACCAAGCACCATCTGGTGCGTTGGTCTTTAACACGGGCACGTGGCGTTTTCCATGGGGACTGAGCAGATACCGTGCGGGTAACCTGGATATTAATGGTCCGGTCGACGTTGTGATGCAGCAAGCATTTATTAACGTGTTGGGTGATTTTGGACACCAGCCGACAACATTACTAGGTACGACGGCCAATCTTGCAGCTCCTGCTCTCGTAGGACCGGGGACAGTACAATCACCTTCGGCATACGGTCTTCCCGCCACCGTTCCTGTCGACTATAAAACTATTTATACATCGACACTTGTTCCAACTTCTACGATTGCCAATGATAGTACTGACTATACCCTTGGTACGCTCTTCACGTCATCGAGCGACGGTAAGATCTATGGTGCACGGTGGTATTTCCCTGATATTCTTCCTACACATCCTGTTATTGCAACGTTATATAGCTGGACTTCAGATACAACAGGCACGGCTCTCGCTTCAGCTACTTTTAGCAATCCTCAAACAGGTTGGAGCCAGGTTCTCTTTACGACGCCCATCTCGATTACTGCTAATACGAAATACGTTATTTGTGTATGGACGATTGATTACTATGCATCAACCTCAGGATTATTTGCATCAAGTAGTGTTACCGACGGTGACCTAACGGCGCCGCAGACTACCTCGAGTGTGCATAACGGTAAATACCAAGCGGGTACGGGTAGTTCGACCTACCCTACCCAGAGCTTTAACGGTGGAGGTTATTTCGCGGACGTGCTGTATATAGGTGATGGCACAGTTCAGTTTGAAGGTTGGGGTATTCCGACTTAGGTTTGAGTTGCGGATATTGCCCGCAGTTGGCTTTATTTTTCTGAATAAACAAAAAACCAGCGTTTGCTGGTGTAAGAGATGTTGAATAAAGTGATATTAAACTAAGGAAGGTGTGGGGACGGCCGAAGCCGCCCCCTCCCTTCTCATCTTGCTGACGATCGAACTGCTCAGATCAGGCCGAGCTCCTGGGCCTTGGCATAGAGCCGCTTCCAGGGGAGGTCACGAACGATGGAGTCGTCGTCACCGTGAGCCAGACTGGGGCTGCGCCTCGAAGGCATGTAGAACGTGCCTTCGAGGTCACCGTGGGCCAGCTGGACGAAGCCCAGGACGATCACGTTGTCCAGTCGTACATCACCGTGTGCGGCGCTGACTGACGTCAGGACGCAGCGACTCTTGCGGATGTCTCCGTTCGGCTTGTTGATCGGAGCCAGAGCGACCTCACGAAGACGCGCCTCGTACCACGCGTCATCGTGCTCGGGCTCAGCGCCGAAAGGGTGGCGGCTCCCGAAGGAGTCGACATCCAGACCGGCAGCCTGAAGCTGTTCCGGCGTGGCGTAGCGCTCGACCTTGACGCCGCGCGCCTTGCCCTGCTCGTAGTCCTCGACGATGTCCCGCAGGTACGCGGGCAGCTCGTCGCTGAACAGCTCGTGCGTGACGCGGCGGGTGTCGGTCTCGTTGTTGACGGCGAGGATGTGCCGCGTGACCGCGTGGATCACCGCCTCGTGAACGTTATCCGACAGCTTGGACCAGTCGTTGCCGAACCGGTCCGGTCCGACGAGGAGCAGGTTCTGGGCGCCGGTCGCGAACGGATACAGCATGATGCGCTGGTCCCGTCCGAGCGCTCGCTCGAGCGTGGTCGGCCAGTACTGGCTCTTCCACTTGCGCTGGGGCTGGGTGTACTTGGCCGCCAGGTGGCGGACGTACTCCAGCGTCTCGGCGACGTTGAGCAGGCCGTCCTCGTTGGGGATGGCCCACTCGCCGCTGCCGTGGAGCTTGGCGTTCGCCTGCTGGACTGAGTTCTGCTGGCCGATGAGGGCCACCAGTTCGTCGGCGTCTTCGGGGTGCTCGGTCAGCTCGTTAAAGAGCTCACCGAGTCCCATGTCGCTACGCTTGGTCGGCATGACCACGGTGACCGCCATCGGCTGGGCCGGAGCGGCCGGGGTCGTGTTCCCGATCAGTTCGGCCTCGCGCATGAAGTCGAGCAGGGTGCCGGCCACCTTGAAGGCGTTGGGCATCGTGCCGAGCTGCTTGGCGAGTTCGAACTTGGTGGCGCCGAGCTGTTCGACAGTCTTGTCGGCGAGTCGCTCGTTGAGCTGTCCCGCCGTGGTGTCGTCGAAGACCTCCGCGCTACGGGCCATCTCGATGACCTCGCTCATGCTGGTGTTGCTCACTTTCGGTCTCCTTGAAGTTCGATGTGCAGATGAAAAGGGCGATGTTTCCGCCCTTTTGGAGCGTAAAATCTTTCATATTTTAACATAAAAATCAATAATCTTCAATAGTCATCTCGGGCGACTTCTCGGGCGACTATCCCCTCACAACAAGTACGCTAGATTTATTTAAATGTGGCGACAAGAAAACTAGCCGCACTGATAGCGATGGCCAGCCATGCGGTAATGCTTGAGCGTTTGGTCACGCGGATAAGTTCTTGAATGTCTTCTTTCGTAGAAGGATTGGCATTATAAAGTGGCACCGATGGTCTCCGTAGGTTATAAAAATTCATTCAGCTACAATAGTAGTATGTGATATGCTGTACGTTGTGACTCAAGCTCGGCTCTTGAGTCCCGGACCACGATTAACGTCGTGGTCTACTTCTTTTTAGTGCCGTAAGGGCTCTGGTTCGTCGGTTTTAAGCTGACGCCAAGGTCTTGTGCTTTGCTCTGAACCGCACCTGGTGTGCGTTCAAGCTTCAGACCCATGACCCGCGTTGGCGTGTTGTGCTTCGCAAGAGATTTCAATTGAGAAATCTGCGAAGGTGTCCAATGCTGGCCGGAATTGGCTGGCTTCTTTACCATAAAATTCCTTTCCTGGAGCACTGACGAATGGGGCATTGGCTCCTGAAATCGCAATCGTCGGCCGAGACGACGAGGTGATCTCGTTTATCCGCCCCCTAGTTGTGACAAGAGTTGCACGCAACAAGGCGACAGACAAAAAGGATCCTTAACCTCTCGCCCGTGCTCCCTACCTACGTACCTTTCACTTTTAATTTTATCACCCAATTGTGTCATTGGAAAGCAATTAGACGCTATATATGCCGTGTTTATTGCTACATCACTACTTTTGCAGCCTGGCAATTCGGTTATGCTCGTAATCAAAAAGGGGTTATGATAAAGTAACGAACAACGCGACTTCGCACGTCGTAATAGAGAGTCTTTCTTCCCACCACAAACAAACGCCAGGGGGCGTCTGCACCTTCATCACTATTTTGCTAGCACCTCCTTTGGGTGTTTTATTTTGGTTACGCTCTCGCGTTGACATCAACCTAAAGAAAGGAGGTACATACTGAACGCCCTTCCATTTTCTTTTTACTCAACCTATTTTTCTCTGCTCGTGAGGCGCAGCAGGAGATATACCGTCAAGCAGTTCCGGATGGACTTTCCAGATGATGACGTCTGCCTCGACCTTATTTTCAAGGCGCGCTTTGGCCACGTGAAGGATTGCCCACGCTGCGGCGTCATAGACACGAAGTTTTTTAGGGTTGCTGGACGTAAGTGCTACGCCTGCATGCACTGCAGCTACCTGTTCTCAGCCTCTAAGAACGGCGTTGCGGCTAAGGAGTTAGAGCGCCATCTTGGCGTTACATACAAGACAGCCCATCGCATGGGCCACCAGGTGTGCCGACTGATGTTCCTTGCAGAGAAGATCGGTGGCCGCGGTATAACCGTCGAAGCCGACGAAACATACTACGGTGGTCGACGCAGGTTCTCGGCCGGCCCGCGACACAAGGTCCCCGTTCTCAGTGTGGTGGAGCGTGACGGGGAGGTGCGAGCGCAGGTATCCGACACAGCCTCGATGAGGCGCGCGAAGACATTTCTTCACGAGAATATCGAGTTTGACAGCACCCTCTATAGCGATGAGTCGAAGATCTACCTCTGGACGAAAAAGTATGGGATCAAGCACGACTCAGTTAATCACGCGCGCCGCGAGTATGCTCGCCATCGCGTGTCGACCAATACAATTGAGGGGTTCTGGAGCCAGCTAAAACGCTCAATCGACGGTACGTATCATCGTGTCTCACGCAAGTATCTGCAGCTCTATGTTGATGAGTTCACCTGGCGCTATTCGCATCGCAGTCAGGCTATGTATCCAATTTTGTTAGGACGCGCGGCATTGTGCACTATTTGGGACGGCGGCTAGTCGTCTAGTAAACCAACGTCTTTCAGCCGTGTATAGAAGTTCTTACCTTGTTTGCCAGTCTCTATTACCTCGTTCATATTACTTGAGTCTTTAAGATAGTGACTTTCGCTGAAGGTGATGCCCACACTGTCAGCAGGAGATATGGTCCGCATGACCTCGCGACCAGTGGTGCGTTGCTTACTTGGTAGGTTGTACTTCTTCCCGTCTGCCAGCCACTGACTTGGCCATCGTCCAGTTACGCCAAGTGTAATATCGCCAGTGACGACTTTAATGTCCTTGCCCTCTTTCATTACCCGACCCCGGAAGGACTTATTCGTATCAACCTGGAAGGGGCGTGATTCATATCGCTTAAATATTTCAATCACCTGATCGGCTGCCGATATGCCCAAGCCCTCACTGACCCTCGCCAGCTCTTTGGCAGCCTGTGTCTTATTACCGGAGATAGCCAGGCCAACAGCTTCGAGAGTACTCTTCGCTAATTGGTATAGCTGTTCCGCCCGACCAGGATACGCCGGTGTCCGGTTGCTCTGTTTAAAGGCGACAAGAAGTTCTGGAATCATTTCTAAGGGCAAGAAAGGCACGAGACCGTTCTGTATTCCTTTTTTCCATGCTCCGGAAATTTCCGGAGCATGGATTTTCCTGTGGTGGATGCTAAGCGTAAAGTCCACAAATGAGGTGGCGCTCAACCATTCGGAAAATGAGTCTGTTTTTACCCCTATGAACTGTGCGATGGACGGCAAGCTTATGAGGATAAGACTCTTAACATCAACCCCTTCAACAGCTGGTGTATCAACGCGAACAAACGTAATAGATTCAGGAAACTGAGATGCTATCGGTGCTGGAAGATCATCGTCTGAATCGACGAAGTCCTTTTCCACAGGTTTTTCCACAACCTCAGGCTCGTCGGCTGCCGGCACCGTTGGATCGCCGTCCTGCAGTTCGCCTTGTTCAAGGAACCATTCTTTTAAGTGGGCAATCTTCTTCAGGAGGTCTTCCTCGGTTTCCTGATCAGTATATGCAGCCACATACCGACTAAAGATGCCGTCCACAACCATCCGACGAGTTAGATCGTCATAGAATACCTCGCTATACTGGAGCTCAGGAAACTGTCGATCGAGCTTAGCCTTGAGATCTTCGATGTACGGCTTAATAAGCGTACTTGGCAGGAAGCATTGCTTACCATGGTAATCAAAGGCGTGAAGGCGCCCCGCTGCATGGTAGCGATAGGTTTTCTGGCGATAGAAATACTTCTTACCTAACTCGTCCTCGGCTTCGACCGCTGTCATTAGTCTGAATTTATTATCAACCGCCATATGCCTCCTTGTTACACTTTGGCTATATTCTGTAACAATTATCCTCCGGTTAGCGATAGTTGGCAAGAGGAAAAATGAGGTCTTGGGCCACAAAAATATTTACTGGAATTCCCGTACTTGTCGTAAGGGGATAGTCGCCTCATCTCGTTAGGAGTTTATTGACGTGCTATACTTTCTCCATGAAGAAAATTCTTGTAGAAGCGGCAGGCTGGTATGGTGTTGGGGCAATTTTGCTCGCTTATGCATTCGTTAGTTTTAAGATAACACCGGCCGATGGGTTACTATATCAGCTACTTAACCTTACAGGAGCGAGTGGTATTGCGATTATTTCAGTTATGAAAAAAGCTAAACAGCCTGCAACCCTTAATATCGTGTGGGCTGTAGTGGCACTCATCGCACTTTTAAACATAGCCGTAAGAGGCTGAGGCCGTTTAATTTGACTTTATTACTTCATCATGTTATAATGTATGCACATGATGTGTAGGTACGGCCTCGATAGGTACGAACTCGATCGTGAAGCACCTACCACCAACCCCGATTCCACATGAGAGGACCTTTCCCATGGGTCAGCACTGCAAGCCGGTCGTCGTCGTCGGCAACCTCGACGAGCTCAACAGCGAGCATGACGGTTCGACCGTTCTGGTCCGCGCCGAGGTGGACGTCGTCCGCACCACCTACCTGATGGTGAAGGACACCACGCCGCTCGACCGGCTGGTTCTCGTCGTCAAGGCGAAGATCGGCACGGGTCACGGCTTCCCCTCGGGGATCTCGAAGTCCGTCGTCGACAGCGCACTCAGCTACCTGGACGGTCTGGATGAGTCCGACCCCCAGAAGATCGACGTCTTCGCTTCCGAGCGGGAGCTCGTGGCCGCCGTCTGACGGTTCGTGGTGGTGGTCCGGATGGGCGACTTGGCCGGCGATATTCTCGCTACCAGTCGCCCATCCGGCAAACTACTTAGTCATCTGTAAAAGCACCTAGAATAGGTGTTTTATTTTTTATACAGATTATTCTGGTAAGCATAGGCGGCGACCGGAGTGCTCACATGCTCGTCCTCACCCGTTCGTATGGTCGATGAACATGCTTCTGAAAGTGAGGTGGTAATGAGAGTGTACTCTAGGTGTAGAGTAGAAATAGAATTCAGTACTGGCGCGAGTGACTCTGTGGTGTCCTTACCTCTTAGACCCATGGCAAATCGAGCAGTTTGAGCCAGCTTCTCAATTCCAGGCCACAAAGGGAGCGAACGCAGTACATCTGAACCTAATAGGAATGTAAATTGGCTATCTGGAAATAATTGCTGCAGCTCTGGCAATGTATCTGTAATCGTGAACTGAGAAGAACGGACGGATAATGGACGAAGACCTTCGTAAGGGACTGTTGCAATCTCGAGCATGGCAAGGCGGTGTTTGAGCGGGGTAACCTCGGTTTTAAAGCGAGGTGTGGTCTCTGGGAGATAAATGATTTCATCGAGCTGAAGCTGCTTAAGCGTCTCGAGGCCAAAAACTATATGACCAGCATGTACGGGGTCGAACGTACCTGAATAAATACCGATATGACGCACTTTAAAAGATTTACCGAAGTTTCTCTATGATAGCGAGAAGTTTTTTAGGGGTGATTTCTGCCTTAATAAGATACCCGTCTGCGTTATGTTGCATAGCCGCACGAGATTCGTCATCTTGGTCGAAGTTGGTCATAACGATCACCTTGGTATTCGGGATCAGATCTTCTTTTCCGCCACGCAGTGAAGCGAGGATCTCGCTACCGCGACGCTCTGGCAACATGATATCGAGTAGGATTAGGTCGTAGTGTTTGTTGCGCGCGGCGACAAGCCCATCGTTACCGTCTACCATCCAATCGACGTCGTAACCTGATTTTTTAAGGCTACGAACGTACATTTCGCCGATAAAGCGATCATCTTCGATACATAGAATTGATTTAATTGCCATTTTTAACCCCTGTACATTGCATGATTCTTAATCCATCCATCCTCGTTGTGCTCGATGAGGCCTTCGTTACTACCCTGACTTGCGGTTAGTTTGTCGGCGACGGTGCTGTAAATTGGTAGACTAAACTCAAACGTTGATCCCTCACCTTCGGCACTTCTAACCCCTATTGTACCACCATGCGACTCAACAATGGCCTTACAGATGTAAAGTCCAATACCAGTACCGGCGACGGTTTCGCGTGACCGGTGTGAACGATAGAATTTATGAAACAAATTACTTACGACGCTACTCGGCATGCCGATGCCATGGTCTTCAACGGCAACCTTTACGAAATCACCATCTTTACGGGCAGATACATTAACGAGGCCACCCTCATTACTATATTTGACGGCATTATCTATGAGGTTCGAAAGAACTTCGCTAATACTGCCTCGATCGGCGGCAACAGTCGGTAGATCTTTAGGAATAGAAACAGAGAGCATGCGGTTTTGGCTCGAAGCACGAAGCTGCATATCGTCACTGATCATGTCATAGATATCTGAGAGCGAATCCTGGCGTAGTAAAACCTTAAGATGTCGACGGTCGTAGCGTGATGCATTGAGGATGTTATTAACATAGCTTGAAAGACGGTTTGCTGAAACAATAAGGCGCTCGAGCAGCTCATGTTGATCGTCTTCGAGCCTTTCGGCGAGTTCATCATTTAATACGTCGAGGTAGCCACGGATGACCGTAATTGGGCCGCGTAACTCGTGGGCGGCAAATGCAATGAAATCGAGGTCATCGTCTTCCGGTTGGTAGTCGGAAGTACGTTCAAAGAGCATGATAACAACTTCAGCTTCGCTTCCCTTTTGGTAGGAGGCGGTGATGTCATAGATTTTACGGCCTTCTTCGCCGGTGATCTTATTAGCGACGCGTAACCATGTATGGTCAGCGTGAACGGCGTTCTCTTCGCAGTCGATAAGCCATTTAGTGAGGGTTGTATCATCATCAAAGATAAGATCGACTACTTTTTTTCCATTTGGATCAGTATGAACAGGTGCCTGGGTGTTGGCATATAAGATATCTTGCTGGGCGTTCATAACAATGAATCCAGCGTTTGTATTGTTGAGAGCCGTAACTAGTTGCGTCACTTCACTAGTGGAGGCTGCCATTTTCTTCTTATCATCATCTGACACATCTTCATCAGAGGCTAGCTGGTAGATAAGTTGCAAAAGTGGCTTGAAGCCGTCACGCTCAAAATGACGAGCGTTGGGGTTGGGTGGCGTAATATTAGTCGGCTCTTTAGAGGCGTGGGTTAAAGCGCTGGTAAGGTCCTTGAGCGGAATTAGCAGCTGGTTAACGAGAATAAGGTTAAGGCCAGTGCTCATAACCAGGACTGCAAGGAGCGCAATCCAGGTGTAGGCTCTATTGGCATCAATGACACCGGTCATAAATAGGACACACGCAATGATAAGGGTCATGACAATCTGCATGAGAATTGTCAAAACAATCGCATATCTATTAAAGCGCGGCCAGTAGTCACGCACCATTACCGGTTGCTTGGCGGCCTTTTTTTGCGGTTCTTCTACTGCCACGAAACACTCCCTCTTCCGATTGGTACTGCGGCTATCCAGGTTTGGCCGCGTACTAGTGGCACATCCTTGCCGTTTGTATCGGTAAAGGTAATCTGACTTGCCTGGGTGGCTTTATGCCATGTCACTGTTTGTGCAGTGCCGTTTTGAAAGATGACTGCTTCACCGCTACCAATGGCATTGATATTTTCCCGGTAGCCATCTTCAAGAACGGTTGTTTCTTGCACTTTCATAGCCACGACAACTGCCGGAGTGATTTG
Source organism: Candidatus Chromulinivoraceae bacterium (assembly GCA_035478595.1). Taxonomy (NCBI): domain Bacteria; class Candidatus Babeliae; order Candidatus Babeliales; family Candidatus Chromulinivoracaceae; species Candidatus Chromulinivoraceae bacterium. Next base: position 36,439 of record DATIJL010000003.1, on the reverse strand, counting down.
TCCCTCTTCGCGGTCGAGGTGTGGTGCACCAGCAAGAATCCTGTTGTAGTTGTTTGTGGTTGGGTTGTAGGTATAGTTGGTGTCATAAAGTGCGCTTCCAAAGCCAATAGCAATTTTAGTTGCGTCAGGCTTTGCAACGGCTTTGCCATCCGTACGGGTAAAACCAGTAAAGTGTGATTCGGTGTAGCCTTTGGCGACATTGAGTGCATCGAGTTTTGCAAAGCTCGTGTACACGTTGTGAGGCGCATAGCGGTCGGTTGCTCGCCAGTAGTAAGCGCCATTAAAGAATTCATCGATATCACGGTACTGTCCATTTCGGACGGTAGCGAGTGCAGCTGCACTACCGCCAACATGGGCGACACTGGCATTAAACGGCGTAAGCCAATCTACATAGTAACTACGGACGCTTCGGACTGGCCCGATAAGCTGAGGTTTGTCCTCTTGGTGGAGTGTTAGATAGCGAGTGATGCCACCTTCGGCAATAGCCTCAAAGACAACCCCCGCTTCCTTTATACCGGATTGTGGACGGGCTGAGGGGCTGTTTTCGATCATGATGGCAGTGACTGGTTGAATGGTTGCTGCTTGGTTGGCTACTTGATTCCCTGTGAGCGGCGAATAGTAAACAACCGGCACAACTGGTTTAGGTTTTGGATGCACGGCGGCAGTCACCTTTGGAGGGTCGGGCATCTTTTGATTAAGTAGGGCAAAAGCGATGCCGCTGGCAATAAGAATAAGTACTGCCCCAGAAATGGCATAGGTAGTCGTACGGTGATGACGAATCCAATCACCGACACGCTTGAAGAGACGGTGTTTTTTTGTTTCTTCGATCATGCTTACGGTTATTATATCAGAAAAAACCGGCTACGATACCGGTCAAATCTATACGCTTTTAAGCTAATTGGCAGATATGCTGTCGATGCTATTTTTGAGGCGACGTAGTGCCGTTTCTTTTCCGAGCGCTGCAAGCGTGTCATTGAGCGCAGGACTGAATGGGGCCCACGAAACGGCGATACGAACAAGGCTAAATAGTACGCCTGGCTTTTGTCCTGTTGTTTCGAGGAGATTGTTAAGTGCTGCTTGAATAGCATCTGGTGTAAAATCGCAGGTTTCGAGTGCTGATTTTGCTGCCATGAGAAGCTCCGTTATCTCCTGTGTCGATAACTTTTTTAGCTGCTTGTTCTCTGAGATCATAGTTAAAGCAGGAGTCGGATCGGCAAAAAAGTAACTCGTCATAAGAGGGAGATCGTGGAGCGTTTTAAGACGGTCTTGAACAAGACCAAGTATCTGCTTTCTTTGAGCTTCGTCCGCCGTCTTAGCGCTTTCTGGCCAAAAATCAGTCACACGGCTATAGAGGTCATCCAGGCTCAAGCGGCGCATCCACTGGCCGTTAAGCCAAATAAGACGCTGCTCATCAAAGCGAGCGCCACTTCTCTGAACGCGGTCGAGAGTAAACTTGGCAATGAGTTCTTCTTTTGAAAAAATCTCCTGCTCAGTTCCATCGTTCCAGCCTAGGCTAGCAATGAAGTTAAGGAGTGCTTCAGGGAGAATGCCATCACGAATGTAGTCCAGTACATCTTTAGCGCCATCTCGTTTGCCTAGTTTTTTACCACCAGTTGGCGCCATAATATGTGGCATGGTCGCAAAGACAGGATGTTCAAGACGAAGAGCCTCGTAGATATTGAGATAGTTTGGTTGACTTGATATAAACTCTTGTCCACGGAGAATATGAGTCACCTTCATTTCAGCGTCGTCAACAATATGGGCAAAGTTATAGGTAGGATAACCATCCGATTTGATGAGAATGATGTCGTCGATCACCTCTGGTCCGGTAGAAATTTCACCCATGACTTCATCGTGCCATGTGTAGGCTTTAGGATCGCTTTTAAAACGGAGTGGCTGTGTACCATCCCAAGTAGGTGGGTGTTCTGGACGGTGATTTCGGTATAAGAATGGTTGTTTGTTGGCGACGGCGTCATCTCGGAAGGCTTGGAGTTCATCTTGGGTGTATGGGTCTGCATAGGCGCGACCATCGTCGATGAGCTTTTGTGCCCACTCTTTGTACGTCTCAAGTCGCTCACTCTGCTTGTAGGGTGCGTATGGGCCGCCAAGGTTAATTCCCTCGTCGTACGTAATCCCTAGAGTCTCGAGACATTTTAAAAGATGTGCTTCGCTACCCTCTACTTCACGTTTTTTGTCTGTATCTTCAAGACGAAGAATAAACTGGCCATCTGCGTGGCGAGCAACAAGATAGGCAAAAAGCCCAGTGCGGATATTTCCGACATGTAAAAAGCCAGTCGGACTAGGGGCAAAACGAGTTCGAACAGTAGTCATAATAACTTTTACTATAGCATATTTTGCTCTTATGATCTGTTTTCTATCAGTTAAGACAGATGTTGGAATTCTGTGTAGTCTAATCGAGGCGATTAACTACATGCTAGTAGCGATGTGGCGAATCTGGTCGCCGGAGAGTGGTGCATCGCCGCTAATGGTGTAAAGCACGCCGCCGTTCACCCATGCAGCGTTACCGCCGTAGGTGTAGATGGTGAGACCGTGTTCGTCGTACGTAATGTAGTTGTCGCCGGCGTGTTGTTTGACGTAATTATCTAGAACAGCGCTTGAGTCCCAGCTTGTCTTTGCTTGGGCAACGGTAAAGCTTTGTGGACCGGCATTAGCACCAAATTTCATAGAAACTTCACCTTGACTGTATGCAACAGGACCTTTTAAGCTGTAGCCGTCTGGGTGATATGACGGGAAACTAGCATTTACGCCAGCTTGAGCTGCAGCAACACGAACTGAGAGACTCGGCATGTTTAAGTACGTGAAGTAACCGCCAAGAAGTAGGAGCGCCAGCGATGCTGAAGCCACGCTAAACATGCGAGGAAAACGACGCTTGGTCTTAACTTGTTGGTGATTCGCACTGTGGCTCTGTGCCTTCGCAAGGGACTCTTTGATTGCCTCTTGCTTAATAACTTGCGCTGGTTTGGGTATAAGTTTTGCTTGCTCAGACTTTTTTACAGCTTTTTGTTGAAGTTGTTGATTAGCTTTGGCGGCAATTGGATGGATGGTTGGGGCAATATCCGTCGCCACTGAGCGAGCTAGCTGTTGTTTAGCGCCACTTGGATGTGGTGCGAATTTTGCAACGGCTGGGTGCATAGCAATGTCTTGACGCGGAGTGAGCGAACGATGAGCGGACACACCGTTCATGCTCTTTTTCACGATTTTGCGATTCAGTGTTTGTGATTTTTGGGCCGTTTGGTGAATGGCATGTGATGAACGAGCAACCTCGTGAGCACGAGGCTCTACCACATCAACGGGGAGTCCTGTGTGGACGTCGTAGGCCCGACCGTTGATTGTGACTGTTTGCTTGTTCATGTTTGCTTCTCCCCTACTGTTACTATGCCAAAAGCGTTTTACGTGGGTAATTCCGCATGTGGTTTGTTACATTTCATAGTAGGTAAAAGGCAGTAAATATGCAAGTAGTTTCCCCTAAAATGCTATAATGAGCGTACATGTACCACTCGCCTTCAAAACGCCAGCAACTTATTAAGCGAATAATATCATACGGATTTATGACCGTTGCCGTGGTCGCATTGGTCGTCATATTAGTGTTTGTTATGCTCGGTTACCGCTTTAATCAAAACGACGGTCGGATTGAGCAAGGCGGACTTGTCCAGTTCGATTCTCAGCCTAATGGTGCGACCATTACAATAGATGGCCAAGTATTTGGAACTAAATCACCTTCTAAAACCACACTAACGGCAACGAATCACACTATAGCGATGAGTCGTAGTGGCTATCAGACCTGGCAGAAAGATATCAACCTATCTGCTGGTGCGGTACTGTGGCTTAATTACGCGCGCCTTATACCGACTCAAATTAAACCAGAAAGTGTTAACAATTTTGCGACGGTTACAAGTACGGCGGTTTCACCGGATCAAAAGTGGATGGCAGTTAAGGAAAAGCCCGATACGGCAAATATTCAGTTAGCTGATTTGAGCAACGACACGGTTAAGATGACGCAGTTAGATCTTCCGACAGAAAGTTTCACTCAGCCCGATGCTGGTAAAACACAGACCTTTAGTTTGCAAGACTGGGATGCTGGTAGTCGGTATATTATTGTAAAACATACGTATAACGACGATAAGACAGAGTGGTTGGTTGTGGACACTCGTGACATGAGTAGTACTAAAAATGTCTCAAGGCTTTTGGACATTCAGCCTTCCAAACTAGTATTTAGCGGCAATGACAGCCACATTTTATATGCGCAGATTGGAACCGATGTTCGCAAGGTTGACCTTGGAGCAGCGACACTTTCTCGTCCACTTGTTACGAATGTAGATGATTTCTCTATTTTTGATCAGACGACCATTACATACTCCACTCTTCTTGATAGTACAACAGGCTCTCGTACAGTCGGCTACTATGAAGATGGTAAAGATAGCCCTGTAACTCTCGCGACCTATAAGGACAACGGTAAAGCGCCACTGCATCTTGCCCTTGGCCGTTACTTTGGAGATATGTACGAAGCGATTAACTATGGCGACATGGTTAAAATTTATACAGGTAATCTTCCGACAGCAACCTCTGCCTCACAAATGCGATTACTTGCGACAGTGACTATACCTGGCGGTGCGCAGTATCTATCTATTCGTACGGAAGGTCGGTTTGTTATTATGCAAAGTGGTGACACGTTTACGACCTATGATCTTGAACTTAAGAAAACAACGCAGACTGCCTTAAAAGGTGTATCACCAGTTACAAAAAAACTTGGTTGGATTGACGGTTACATGCCATGGAGTGACCGAGATGGCATGTTGCGCTTTTATGAGTTTGACGGCACTAACCAGCACGATATCATGCCTGTTACTGAAGGGTTTGATGTAGTTCTTAGCCCGAATAATCGTTATGTTTATGGTATTCAAAAAACAGCCGATGGTGTGTATCATCTTGAACGCGCACGACTGATTCTAGCGTAGTCTTTTAGTAGACGATGAATAATATTGACGATAAATGACAAGCGGTATAAAGCTGCATGATAGACGCCCACGAGTTACAGTGGGCGTCTAGTTAAATATCTTGCTTATTCGTGTACGCTTTACTCAGCGATACGAAGACTAGTTACCACCGCCACCGAAGATGCGCTCAACAAAGGTTGGTGAGCTGCCTGGGATCGATGCTGGAGCCGTATTGCCGCTACTGCTTGGTGCTGGTGTAGCATTTGCAGGATCAGGACTCACCTGCTCGGCTGTAATGAGCAGACGATTTTGTGAGGTGCCGAGTGGCGTACAGGTGATAAGTGTTAGAATAGGCTTTGTTGTTGGGTAAACAAGTGCTGAAACGTCGGTCGGTGATACGACCTGGGTTTTTGTTACGGTGTAAGTGTAGCGTTTACCTTGGTAATTAATAAAGATCGAATCGCCGTTTGTTAAGTGATCAAGCCGTGCAAAGATGAACTTATAGTCCCCTTGATCAAGGAGGTCGTTACTTGAGTGACCAGACAATACCGTATTACCTACTTGACCCGGGTGGCTATCGGCACCTGGAATACCAAACCATGCCACACCTTTTTGCATTGCAGCCATTTGCGAGTCGTAATCTGGTTTAGTATCCCAAATCGCTGGTACGTCGACATTGATTTTAGGGATGATAAGCTTTGGATCTGGACTAACCGCTAGGTCGGTCGAAGGATTGATAATGATGTTCGCAGGGTCGATCGTACCAGGGCTGACGTAGGCCTGGACATTGGCAATTATGAGGCGGTTAAACTGAAGAAACAGAAATAAGAGCACGACACCGACTGCGGCAGTAATAGGGACAAAATGGCGACTTTTTCGGACTTTCTTAGCGGAATTGCGTACCCTTCCGAGTAGCTTACTACGGAGATCATACATAGCTTCGTCTCGCGTCATAGACTCGGGCTCTCGTGGCGACTGTGTTTGAGTCGCCTTCGATGGAGGGGCTACAGGCGCCGTTGTTGCCTCTTGCGTGCGAGCCTCAAGTGCTTGTCTTGCATGATAAACCTGGCCAATATAATACCGCTCATAATACTTTTGATAGTAATCCTGCCAAGCACTATGATATTGTTTCCACTGCTCTGCTTGAACATGTGCATACTCAGAATGTGTTCGCTCGTAAGGATTGGCTGCTTCTAAAGATTGTCCCTGTTCTGGGGATTCTTGAGTTTTTTCGGCTGGAACAGCTGGAGTGGTTTGTGGAGTTGGTGTTGAAGTGTTGCCACTATATATGTTATCTAACTGGTCTCGAACGATATTTGCCGCCGCGATAGCGGTGTTTTGACTAGGATGGCGCTCTGGAATCGTGGGGTTATGAGCAACCGGCCGCTGTGGAACGAGCGGAGTCTGAGAGCGCTTATCTGTTGGGTCGCTGGGGTTCATCTATGGATTCCTACTATCATCTATTGTACAATACATTGGACTGGCTGTTACAATACCACGCCGCGGTGGTGGAATCGGTAGACACGCTAGACTCAAAATCTGGTGAGCATTTGCTCGTGCCGGTTCAAGTCCGGCTCGCGGTACCAAAGTAAAAAGACGATCCATCTGGTCGTCTTTTTACTTTGGTCTGAAATTGCAAAAGGAAATCCCCGTGACATGTGCCACGGGGAAGACCCTACTTCATCTGAGTTTTCGGGTCGTCAGCTTATGACAACCCAGAACGAACGTTCGGCCGTCGCCCCGCCTCCGTTGTTGAAGACGAGGTCTCGGTTGATGAGCCGTCGGAGGCTTTCCTCCAGCTCGCGTGCGTGGGAGAAGATGTTGATATCCAGGGTAACATCACCCCTCCTCTCCGCTTCGAGCGCGATGCGCATGTACACGCAGTCGCCGTCCTTGGGTTCGGCCAGCCGAACGGGCTTGCCCTTGACGCGGCCCTCTGTACCGTCCTTCGCGATCTCGCGAAGCACCCCAAGCACCAACTGATCGGTCTGGTCCTGAGTCCTCGAAGACATTTAGGTCCTAACTCTAGACGATGGGTCATGTATATTATAAAACTTTTATGATGAGTATGCAATATTTTTCAACGGCAATTATCCCCTCAGGTCATAACTCACATTCGGAGTAAGTGCAGTATATACTAGATAATATGAGTGCAAAAAAATCGATACAACCTATTAAGAAAGACATACGACAGCAAAAAGCAATCGATGAAAAGATTAAAACTGAGAGGGTTACGCTCAGTCACCCAAACGGCAAAGAGCGATTTGAAAATGCTCTTAAGAATGCGAAGAAAAAAGCCAACCCCGGCAACGAAAATTAGGTCTGCTACAGCCTACGTCCTAGGTGTCCCGAGTTCATAAAGAGGCCGGATGCTTTGTCTGAAACAGACGTAGCGGAGGCTCTTGCACTTGTCTTGGTATATTCTTAATTAGCAGCCTTCAGACGAGCAGCAACCTCGTCAATTGTTTTTGCAAGTTCGACGGGATGCTTGAACGGTAATTGATGACTATCATCTATCCATTGTATAGAAATTGATGGATACTGAGCCACGAGGCGTTCAGCACTCGCGCGCCATATTTTGTTATTACGTTCGGCATGAGCACCCTTTAAGCCACCACTCTTTTCTGCGAGAACCATCGTTATAGGGCAGCTGGCGTTTGCATAGTCACCTAACAGCTTCTGCCTGCGTGCATCAACCTCAACGACGATATCGGCGAATGCATCACCCCAAATCTGATAATTATATGGTGTAAATCGTATCAAAAGTCTGCTGAGTTTCATGATGGGGCTTTTGAGAGATTGCCGTAATTGAGTCTCATTCTCAATCAGTGGCTCAGTAAGAGGCACGGCACCATCTATGAGCACAAGTCCACCCACCTCACCAGGATGCGCAACTGCATATGCTAAGGCGAGATCAGCGCCGAGTGACCAACCAACGACAATCGGTTTGTTAGAATTGACCATACTCATAACACTCTCTGCGTCACTTAAGAAAGCATCGAATGAGTAGTCACCGGCTACTGATGCCTTGCCGTGGCCACGGAAGTCAAAGGTTATTATTTGGTAATTGCCTTTGAGCTCTTGGATAACTTTCTTCCAGCTAATCTGAGTCGCACCACCTCCGTTAAAGAAAATGACTTGTTGGCCTTCACCCGTAATCGTGATTGGTAGAGTGATATCTTTATTTTGTATTTGCTTTTTTATTATGAGCCTCCTTTTTATAGTGAGTTAAGATCAGTATATCAAATATTTCAGATATTTATGAAAACTGATATAATCACCTTTATGGACAAAGAATCACTCGCTTTTATTGAAAAGATGGAATTATTCGGGCACGCTACTGGCATGCCTCGAAGCCTTGCGCGGGTAATAGGCTACCTACTTATCTGCGAACCCGTTACTCAATCCGCAAAGGACATTCAGGAAACACTAAAGCTCTCGACAGGTACGGTCAGTAACGTGCTTGCTGTCTTGCGCAGTTCAGGAATGGCACGACCCGTAAGTGTACCAGGTATGAGGAGTATGCTCTATGAGATTGACTCAAGCAGTTGGAAGCGCAATGCAATCCATCGTTTAAAAGCTTCTTCTCAAGCACTTGAAGTAGCTGGAGAAGGCTTACAGCTAAAACCAGGGAATGATAGGGTTAGGGCAATGTACCGTTTATATGAGGTATTCGATCGAGAAGCTGATGTGTTGATCGCGAAACTTGAGGAGATTAAATAGGATTAATTGCCCGAAGATAGGAGATGATCTCGTTGGGACGGCTCGCACGTCGGCAGCCAAATAAAAGAAAGACGCGATGCCTTCTTTCTACCTGGCTGGAGAGGAGGCGCATCGTCCAAACTTTGATGAAGAGCTATAACTAAGCATCTTAATGCTCAGTCTCCCCAGTACCGATCATAGGCTGTACGCTAAAAAATACGATGACAAAATGGAATATTGCCAATACCGGTATCCATGAGATATTCATATAATCCCACATAAGACCGCTCAGCCAGAGGGTAAGTAAAGTCCCCACTTCAAGGGGGTAGATAAACCAAAATATTTGTATCGCACCTCTAAAATAAGAGAATAGCTTGTTGACATAACTAACCCAAAAGACAATCAAAAAAACCAACATTAAACCTACGACAAAAGAGAAGAATACATGACTCATTACGTCCCCATAGCTAGCAGCGCTAAACCACCATGTGTTAAGATTTTGCGCAAACCAAATCACAAGACCTAGCAGAGCGCTTCCATATGCAGCAATATTGAGATATGGGTATCTTGGCCAATGACGACGGTATGCCTGCTGACGCATTTTGTCGTCTTGTGCTCGTTGTCCGTAGGTTTTAGGTTTAGGATATAGCTCAACCAGGCTAGACCGGTCTGAATTACCCTTGTTAGCTCCCTTTGAGCCGGAGAGATTTGTTATTGCAGAATGCGAGATACTAGGTCGTTTAGACACACTCTTAGTATACATGACGTTTTATTCGTCTCGGATGTCACGTATCGGTGGCCGCATAACATTTCGAATAAGGGGCTGAGCACCCGCTGCTATACTAATAACAAATATCGACGCCACGATTACAAGCAGTAGCGGAGAGTTAAGATTGAAGAGACTGAAAGTTGGAGCACTATCGATAATACCAAATATCGTCACAGCGGTATCAGTCAATGTGCGTCCATAAAAGTAATTAATAAAGAATGCAAATAGAATGCCGAGTGTCAGAGATATGAGTATAATCCGTACCGAGACAAGCACTATATACACAATGTAAATCGTAGTAACATCACGACGTTTTGCACCCATAGCGCGATATACAGCTGTTTCCCTGCGGTTTTCAGCCATAATACGAGAGACAGTAAACCAGATAATAATTGTAGCAAGACCAAATACCACAGGAAACGCGATGACGGCAATGCGATTAAACATGTTACCAATTTCATCAAGAATCAAATAGTTTGATCCATACGGACCAGCCTTGAATTTTTTATCACAACTAGTCGCAGACATCGGACAGGTTTCGTTCGTAAGGAACGCACGTGCATCACCTACGGTTACAAATTCAAGAACACGAGTAGCAAATTCGTCATACGCACTCGCACTCACGGGAGCACCTGCACTATCTTCCTGTTGTATTGCATCTGCTTTAAGTCCTTTAGGCAACGAATCATACATCTGAATAGGAATATCGAGCGTCGACGAATCTTCTTGTGGCGCAAGAAGGTTCTTTAGATATTCGTCAATGCTCTTTGAGTAGTCAGAATAGGGTTTAGCATACTTAATGCCGACGATCTGAAATGTCAAAAGTTCATGACTCGGAGCGACATACGTACCCAGTTTCTTTTGTGTGTCTTCCGCCTTAGCATCGGCCTGTTTTTCGAGTGTTGTACGTGTATCTTCTTTGACGATAATATCACCGCACGGCTTTGTAGGATAGTCGTAGATAAGGCTTGGCTTTTTATAATCTTTATTGTTTTCATTACTTTTCATTTCTGCATAATCATGTTGGATTTTTTCAAGAAGCGCTTGTTCAGCCGTGTTTCGATAGCACGACTGATAGGTGGCTTGATTAAGCTTTGTTTGGATATCTTTTAGCCATGCTCGCTTTTCGCTCGCGGCTTCAGGTTCTTTGCCGATACCAGCCTTTTCGCCAAAAAGCGAAGCGGCTTCTTGGGCGGACACAACGACAGGAATACCCTTCAGATTGGTAGTATCTGTCGTAAGCAAATAGCGGCTAAGAAGACCTTTATCTGTAAAGCTATAGCTACCATTATGAATAGCATTTACATAGTAGCCATACGGCGTCGAATCTCCCGATTGCAACTCAGAGGTACTAAAATCCTCTTTATTATCTTGAAGTAGACGCAAACCAGGAAAGGGCGGTAGTAAACTCGGTTTGTCGACGTAGTAGTAACCGCTCGCTCCATATTTATCCGCAACCAGCTTAAGATCACTCAACTTATTTGTAGCCACTTTAGTATAATCTTCAATTTTTTTGTTTCGCAACGCTTGAATAACAGGAGATGACCAGTTAATAGTGACCCGCTGCTCCTCTGGCAAGGTTGTTGGCGCCCAGGCTGCAGGAACTAGCGCCGGAACTTCCGCGTCCTTACTATATTCAAGACCAAGCGTTTTGTATTTATTCTGTAAGTCTTGGTAATAGCTTTTTTCGAAAGCTTTTATTGCCCGAATATCACCTACTGATGGTGGATTAATAAAATCTATTTTTTCATATGGTATATTGGGCGATGTCTTTACGAGGTAATGATTATTGCCAGCTTTTTTAATGAATTCTGTTGCGCTTTTTTCAGCTCCCGTAAAAACAACCACCATCATTATCAGAACTGCAAATAAAAGGCTTGCTACCATAATAGACGTAAAAAGCATACCTCGTTTCGAGCGCAGTTTAGTACTGGCAAGCGTAAATGCATACGAGAGCCGAATCATACAATGACCCCATCCTTTAGTTCGATAATACGATCGGCCTGACGAGCAATTGCCATGTCGTGGGTTACTACAACAATTGTCGTGCCTAATGTATCTCGTATAGTTCTAAATAACTCACTGACCGTTTTGCCATTTACCGAGTCGAGATTGCCTGTTGGCTCATCAGCGAGGATTATTCGAGGATCATTAATCAATGCTCGTGCAATAGCTGCTCTTTGAATCTGTCCGCCAGATAGTTCTTTTGGGAAGTGCTCCGCGCGTTCAGATAATCCGACCTGCTGCAGAAGCTGCTCAACCTTTGCATATATGTTTTTCTTCGTTTTACTCGTAAACATTGCGGGGACGGCTACGTTATCGTTCAGACGAAGAAACGGCTGCAAATAGAACGATTGAAAGATAAATCCAATAGCGTTCTGGCGCAACTCACTTAAGGCACTGTCACTCAGATTGGTCGTTTCTTTTGATTCTATTATTATTTTTCCCGTACTAGGCGCTTCAAGACAGCCCATAATTTGCAGAAGCGTGCTTTTACCACTTCCACTAGCTCCTGTGATAGCCACAAATTCACCTTTACGAACTAAAAGTGATATATCGCGAAGTGCATCGACAGTTTGCTTGCCAAGTTTGTAGCGCTTTGAGACGCCTTCCATGTGAATGATTTCCTCATTTACCCGTTGAGGATTCTTATGATCATACGTAACAGATGCCACATGTTGGTGTATATACCGAGCTAAAGCCGCATGTGCCGCAGAAACATCTCCATTAAATAGAGAAAGGAATTCTTTTATCTTGTCATCCAAAATATTTACCGTACCTACTATTCAGCAATCGTAAATCGAATGTTTATTGATAGTATAACAGATAAAGCTTATGTCTAATATCTTATTATGTTAAAGCTTTTTGACTACTTTGTTGCTGATATAATCTAGACGCCAGAAAGCTTCCGGCCGCTCAGCTCACCAACGGCGGTGCTTACGCTGGAAGTGTGTCTACGTCTCGAACTACGGCGGCAGTTTTCACCCGTTGGGTTCGAATCCTTCAAAAAATCCAAACAAAGAAATAACCCAAGCCTCGTAAACGAAACCTGGGTTATTTCCATGGCTGGGAATGAGTCTGACAGATGGCACCCCTCGGTTGAAGATTTTATTCTTGTTGGTCAAAAGCTAGAGAAGCTTGGCTTTGTAGTTAGTAAAGGCGGAGTAATTATCATCGAGCCAGAGGATGTCGCATGATCCCACGTTTCCTCCGTCATGCTCTAGGCCTCGCTCCAAACAGCTTTGTATTTCTCGCTTTGCAGCAATTTTTCAATGTCCGTTTTAAGCTCTTTAATGTCGTCGGCGCTGAGTGGTTTAAAGTTGTCGTAGAATCCAGTTTCGCGATGTGGAAGTTGTATGGCGTCGCCATACTTTTGGATAGTCGCCGTCGTGGCACGACCATAAATCTGCATATGCAGTGTTGGACCTTCGGGCTTAAAAACGCCCCAGTTACCCTGACACTTTAACACATTCTACCGAGACTTTGGATGTGAGACTGCAAAGACAGGTTGACCAGCTGAAGAATCGGGTAGCGCTCTTAGAGCGTAAAGTTGACTAGCAAGGGCTTTATACAACTCATTCTGATCTCTCGAAGATAGAAAATAACCCCGCACGCAGCTATCCTCGCTCAAGCTGCTTCATAACGCTATCCCCACCATTCAGTACTGAGCCACCCTTCACAACCGTCTGTCGGACAAGCACCACTAGTTTGTTCTTATCGATTGCAGCTTGCTTCACCCACGCCGAGTTAGAGATAATCAAGGGATTATATGCTACGCCCCAGTTGGCCATTTCAACCAATAATGGGATGAAAAGGTCGAGTCCTTTGTTGGTGAGCGAGTATATTACTTTGCGCTTGTCTATAGTATCCGCAGCTTTGGTTAGCAAGCCTTGAATTTCAAGATTCACTAATTTGTCTGCCAGCATGCTAGTGGTAACGCCCTCATTCGAAGACAGAAATTCACCGTAAGTTCGTTTACCGTAAAAAACAATGTCACGCGCGATCAGTAATGACCACGGATCCCCAATGATATTAGCTGTATAGGCAATGGGGCAAGTAGTTTGATCACGTACAGCTTTTTTCACATCTTTATCATAACAGAAACACTTGGTTTTTCCAAGTGTTGTGATACGCTAGGAATGTATTAATAAAAAATAGAGGAGCAATGGTTATGACAAAGTACATTTTTATTTACAAAGTAAACGAGGCTTACGACTTGAGTACGTTACCTGAACCAGAAGTTAAGAAGATGCTCGAGCTTTGGGACGCCTTCTTTGAGTCACTGGGGTCAGCAGTTGTCGATAAAGGTCAGCAGTTTAAATTTGGTGGTAAAAGTGTGAGCCAATCTGGTGTAAAAGATGCCGATAATTTACTTGTTGGTTTTTCCATAATCGAAGCAAAAGACTTTGATGGAGCGCTCGAAAAAGCAAAGAATGTACCAAGCGTTCTAGGTGGCCAAGGTACTGTCGAGATTTACGAAGCTTTCGGGGCCTAATAGTATAATTCTCTTCTTGTGATTGACAGTGTCGCCATATTGTATAGATAAGTTGAGCTGTTCGATCACGAGAAGAGATCTTTAAGGGGAAATATATATGTTTGCACATGTTTCATTATGGGGAATAGCGCTAAGCGTCGTTGCAGCAATGGTTATAGGTGGCGTATGGTACAGCCCTGTTATGTTCGGGGCACGGTGGATGAAAGCAATAAGCCTCACTAACGAGGCTATGAAGGCGAGAACAAAGAGCGCTCTTGTCGTATTAGTAGCGGTATATACGCTAACAGCCTATGCACTTTCGCTCTTTACAGCTTATTTTCATGCTTATAATGGAGGCAGCGGGCTCAAGGACGGCCTCATTACTTCGTTGTTAGTCTGGCTAGGCTTTGGCGTAACGACAATACTTGCTCATGGCGTATTCGAGCCTCGGGACAGGTCGGTTCTTTATGTTAACATAAGCAACCGATTTGCTACCCTCGTTGCTATGGGACTAATCGTTGGAGCGTTTTTTTAGATATTTCATAACTTTATAACGACAATACTCTTAGGCTCAAATAGTTCTATTTTTGGGCTAGTATGTAGCTATGAATAACAATTCATTCCTGCCTGGGTCACAGGAATTGGAGGAGTTTTAACGACCTAGCCACGCCAGAGCTAACTGACTCCTAGAGTTAACGCTGGCTCCTCGGCTCGTGTCGGTGCAATGATGTGCTACATGGGCCGATTCTACAATACCTCGAACGACAATAATGGCGCGCAAAAAACATAATCAAGGAGTAAAATCATGGATGCGACGGCGAAAGAGATCATTAAGAATTTTTACGACAGTGCTGCAAAGAAAAGCGATAAATGGCAAGAGAACTTGGCGGATGAGGTGAGTTTTTCAGTTGCGAGTGAGAAGAAATTTGCAGGAAAAGAGACGTTTATTAGGACGTATACAGCCGTGCTTCAGGCTGTAGAAGAAATGGACGTAAAACAGCTGATCACCGGAGGTGACACTGTTTGTGCGATTGTAAGCTATGATTACATATCACCAATGAAAGCAAGACTCCATCAAGAGGTTGCAGAGGTTTGGAAGGTAGTAGACGGAAAGATAGCGTCGTTTACTCTTTATTATGACGAGGGCGAATACCGCAGTTTTATAGGGAAGTAAGATGGTATCTATCTGTCCTGTAGTCAACATACGGATAGACTAGTCTGCATAGATAAAAGACGTTCTGAATTGAACGTCTTTTATCTGTAATAATCTCCTGGCTGACCTAGTGTCTCGAAATTGGAACACCATCTATCAAAGTTTATGCCTTATGCATAGGAAACTTCGGGAACTTATCGTCGTATAGAGACTGAGAAGCTGATGATATTAGGCTAACCAGAGGTTCTTGTCTGTATCTCTAGCGATTTCCCAGAGATGTTCAAAAATGCCACGCATCATAATGGCATAGGGCTTATTGATAATTTCTATCCCAACCTTTTGCTCTTCTTGCCAGTGATAGATACCTACGGTATCGTTATATATCGTCATTTGATTCTGTAACGAAATGACATCAGGTTCAATAGTACGTGCACGGTATGCGCCATGCATAGACTCTTTATGAAGCATGAAGATAGGTTTATTGTTATCATTTGGATTGAGTATCTCACGCACATCATATGCTGTTTTGGTCGTATGCAGACGAAGTTTTTGAACCCAGCGACGGTCACTCACTAGGTCTTCCATGTTTCCGCCACCCAAAAGAAGGTTTTCTCCTTTGGTCTTTAGCTCGTGCCATAGCATCTGCTTAAAGCCCGCATCTCCTTCGTAAGTGCGGATAATAAAGCGACTTGTCTCTCCGTTCTGCAGCGCTGTGAGCGATGGTAGGAGCGCCGTCAGTGCTTGACGTTGCCGTCTTACTTTTTCTTCCCGATCAGCAAGACCGACCTCAAGTGTTGAAGGATCTGCTGCAGTTAAAAAAGCCCCGCGTTCGTCACTACGCTTAGCGACTAAGCTCTTTTTCTCCAGTTCGGCGACTAAACGATATACCTTGGTCCTATTTATGCCCGTCGCATAAGATAGACGTAAATATGTAGCGGGCTCTTGGAGTAACTCAAGATAAAGTGTGGCTTCGTCTGCGTTTAGGCCAAGAAGGCGCAACTGTTCAAGGGAGTAGCTCTTTCTGTTCGACATTGTGAACAGTTTATATTAGATGGTCACGTTACGCAATGTTCAGCTTGCAGAGGCATGAGTCGGGTTTTATAAGTGACTAAGCCTTAACGATGACTGCGAGCAGTGCAACAGACCTCTTGGCAGATATTTTTTGTAACAACAACGTCATCTATAGTGCTAATCTGGCTAGTTCATATCTCGTGTTTCGCTTAATACAGCTCTCTGCGCGCCAGTACCGTTGTGGGAATTTTCGTGGATTCGTACCTGCTTCTTTACGGAGGCGCGGCTTGAGTGGTATAGTAAAGTAGTTTTTAACATCTAATATGAGTATACTTCATTCAACAGACGGCAGCTCAGCTGCTATTACATATTTAAAGATGCCCACGCCATAAATTTCATAGTGAGCGAGTCGACAGTATCGCGGGAATGCTGGATTCTTTAAAGGCAACTAAACCTTTGTCTAAAAGACGAGTGGCGGGTGTACTAACTGAGCACCTAAACGAGCTTGAGAAGAGCAGTCTGATTCAGGGATTGGATTTTTCACGAGCCCAACTCGATATACTTATTGAGGCTCGCGATCGGGGTTCGCCTATTGAATTTGAGGCATTAGGACCATACCTGGCAGATTACCTTCAATTCGGTGGAAGGATAACAAGAACCAACCTTCTTCCAGAAGACGAAATTGGACTAAATCTTGCGTGTGCAATACGATCCTTCTTGCCATCTGCAAAACTTATCTCGCTGTATGATGACTATAACGGTCGGAAGGGTTCTACTTACGATCGTGAACAAACGGGTCGCTTTACTTTGCAGGATAAGCGTAACTTTCGGACGAGTCTTATCGCGCTATTTCACGAGGTATCAGTGCTCTCTAGTGGTGCAGTTGATGAGGAGGATTTTCGTCTAATCCCCGAAAGTTCAAAGCTCATTGATGCTGAACGACTCGTGGAGCGGCTAAACTCGTATGGCCTTATTACGTGCAATGGGAATGAGATACGATTTATCAACGATCGTGCTGAAAAT
Organism: Candidatus Chromulinivoraceae bacterium; assembly: GCA_035478595.1. Lineage (NCBI taxonomy): Bacteria > Candidatus Babeliae > Candidatus Babeliales > Candidatus Chromulinivoracaceae > Candidatus Chromulinivoraceae bacterium. Next base: position 19,352 of record DATIJL010000003.1, on the reverse strand, counting down.
CCACTTTATGCAGAGATTATGCTACGTACTAAACAGGGGAGATGGTTATGCGAGGCACTCGATGCTGCCGCTTTTCTTAAACCGGAAAATCAAACTATCACTCACCTCGTTGTCCTTCCTGATTACATGAAGACTCAACAAGATAAGGTGTGGGAAATCCTACGCACCTTAGACATTTCTTTAACGCGTTATCACAACATCTTTTACAACACCAATCTATCCCCTCAAACCCGAATCACGAATTAGCCAAACAAAATAAAGCACGCTACAATTTCTCTTGTTAATCGTCTAAACAAACAGGAGAAAAAGTATGCGTGCTCTATCTAGAAATAATATCGTAGATGTCTTTGTTTGGGTAGATGACGCGGTAGCGTCATATCCCAAACACTCAAAACCCGGTGTTCGGTCGGTGTTAACCGACAGCGAACTCGTGACTATTCTCATCTGGGATAGCCTCACCGAACCGCATAAAACACTTCGCTCAGTGTACGACTGGATAACACGAGACTACCAGGACTGCTTTCCAAAGCTCCCACAGTACCAAAACTTCGTAGCACATAGCCACCGAGTCCTCCCGCTGCTCGTACAGCTCCTGACCCGTACGCTCTCGACGGCTACGCCGCTCCGTTTTGCCGATTCCACCATGCTGCCAGTCTGTCGGCACATTCGTGCCGACAGACACAAAGTAGCGAGAGGAATCGCCACATTCGGCAAGAACTGGCAGGGTTGGCACTACGGCTTTAAGTTGCATGCGAGCATTGACTACGACGGCAGACTTTCTGCTGTTTGGTTCACCGGTGCCAATGAGGCTGACGTTCTCCAGCTCAAGCATCTCGTCAACACCACGACGAGAGTCGTCGTAGCCGATGCCGGCTACACCGCCAAAGTCACCAGACGGCATATCTGGCGAGACTTCCGGTGCATGGTCATCTCGCCGCCCCGGCCAAAACAAATCTGGACGATGGCCAGGTGGCAACACCAGCTCCTCCAACTCCGGCCAAAGATTGAAGCTGCCTTTGGCAAGCTCAAAGAACATTACTTCTTGGTCTCTTCGTTCCCAAGAAGTGTGCGGGGCTACGCCCTGCACTATATCCGTACGTTACTTGGTTACCAGATGGGGACTAATTCGTGATTGGGGTCCTCAAGATGCTGCTGGTACAATAGCTGAGATATTTGGAATAGCCGAGATTCTATTCAGGGCCGACGTCTGGTAGGTGCGAGTAGCTAGGCTTATTAGTCGCGTTTCCTTTGTGACGAACAATTGTAAGGGTGAGTATACCATTGTGGATGAGCCATAAAGTACTTTTTATAGGACACATATATTATTTGTTGTCCGGAGTGGACAACAAATAATATACGTTATATACTCCTAGGCATATGGAACGGCACGATTCGAATCACGCTAAGGGGTCAGCTATGGTAAAGATAATGCACAAGCTCCATGAGAGCTCGGAAGATTATCTTAACTTCACCTACGGCTATCCTGAAGGGGCTAATCCCTCCTGGGTCAGGAAGCTTCAAACTCATGTGCCTGAAGCGGTCTTCGATGATGAGCGCAGCGCGCAAGTATTTACGCTGAAGATAGAGGATTACTTTTTAAATCTCTTTCAGGCGGATCATATTAGCCTGACGCCTTCTGCGGGCTATGCATTCTGCTTTCTTTGTGACGCCCTCATTCAAGAATCTGGTGACGAGATTGTCTTTCAGGATGTCAGCTTCGAGCCATATCCTAAGATTGTTACGGTCTATAAGGGCAAACCGGTTATCGCAGCTCGCCGTTCTGATCTTTCTTTAAGTATCGATAATATCATAAAAGCATGTACGAGTAGAACAAAAGCAATAGTGCTCGTTATGCCCGACAATCCACTAGGGATGACATATAACGAACGCGATCTGCGGCAACTCATGACATTTTGTGTTGATAAAGCTATTACTCTGGTTGTCGACTATACGTTTTTCCAGATTTCTCCTTCAGCAGTACCCCTGATTACGACGTACAAGGAAATAGACGGACTTTCCTATACTCTTATTGGTGACACTGGAAAAATACTGGGACTGAAAGGGTCAAAGTTCGGTGCATTGGTCTACTCGGATCATTGGGTGGCTGTTTTTCCTGGGGTTATTAGTAATTATCAGTTCCAGCATAACCAGTATGATCTATATCTCATCTCGACCATCTTGACTGACAAACGCTTCGACTTCTACCTTCGGTCTCTCAATGCGCTAGTCGTCGATAACTACAATCATATCAAAGCACAATTGCATCCTATGCTGCATTTACAACCGATGGAGGCTGCAGTCTTTTGTGTCATCGACATTGCCGATACTGGTTATGCCGATATTAGCCTTGCTCAAAAGCTACTCGCGCAATATGTGGGCGTCATCCCACTGTCGTATTTTTATCATGATTCTCTGACCGCTCCGACTACATCTATACGAGTATCGCTTGCTCGACCGCCCGAAGAAATAAAGGAGTTTGTGCGTATTATCAACGATATTATAGACGGTGAGTTTAAAACGCTATGAAGAATGTAAAGGTTAATTCGTATAATGAATGGGACCCGTTGCGAGAGGTAGTCGTTGGTATCGCTACGAATGCACGCTATCCGAAGAATGACCTCGGCATGAACGCAAGCATTGCATTTGAGGAAGAGCTTCTGCCAAGTACTAATGTGGCGATACCGACTATTCCTCGGTCGGTTATCGACGAGACAAACGAAGATCTTGATCTTTTTGTGAAAGAATTACAGAAACTTGATATACGAGTGCGGCGACCAAACCCTGTCAACACCCAGCAGATTGTCAAAACACCGCAGTGGGAAACGTCAATGTACTTCAATTATTGCCCCCGTGACACGCTTCTTGTTGTCGGCGATATGATTGTTGAATCGCCAAATGTCTACCGCTCCCGTTCGATTGAAACCCTATCATATCGAGATATCCTTATCGATTACTTAGAAAGTGGCTGTCGGTGGATTGCTGCACCGAAACCCCAATTACGAGACATAGATTACGACCTCTCACCTCGGGCATCGTCAATCCTCATGAATAAGGAGCCGATATTTGATGCTGCCAATATACTGCGAGCAGGTAAAGATATCTTTTATTTAATCTCGAATGGTGGTAATGAATTAGGGCTACGTTGGCTCCAAGCCACCCTTGGTGAAGCTTACACTGTTCATCCACTTCGCTCTCTCTATCAGGGCACACATATCGACACTACACTCGCGCTTCTTAGACCTGGGCTGATCCTAGCAAATCCTTCGCGTGTCAATGATCGTAATCTACCAGATATATTAAAAAAATGGCAAGTCATCTATGCGCCTGAGATGGAAGAATACACCTATTCAGGTATGCCACCATTATCCTCTGCTTGGCTTGGCATGAACCTTTTCATGATCAATCCAAATCTAGCCGTTGTCGATGCTCATCAAACAGGCCTCATTGCATTGCTGGAAAAGCATAGTATCGATGTTTTACCACTCAAACTTCGTCATGGTCGTCAACTCGAGGGAGGGTTTCATTGCGTGACGCTTGATGTGTACCGTGACGGCCGGCTAGAGAATTATTTTTAATACACGGTCTGTTGTTGAGTGTTCCATAATCTATTATACCCACATCTTATAAAACGGAGGTAGCTAGAGTTGTGAGATAATTACAATAAAGAAAATCACTACAATAGCGATTTTCTTTATTTGTAAATAATTTCATGGCTGGGGTTAAGGTTCCGGAATATAACCTTTACACAAGAAGAGGATGTTGACGTCGACGAAATTCGCCAACTTCTGGAATCCGAAAATGACGCGATAGAGTATGACCTATAATTCTATGTTGTCAGCTACTTCAACTGTTAACTCGATGCCTTCGTTATGCAGTTTTGTTGGAGTAGCTTGGCGCATAAGATCAGCATATTCCAGTACCATTCCTTCTGGCACTTCAACTTCACGCCCCTTATTTTGTCGTAACAAAGTTGCTACATCTCGTCTAAAACAAATAGCAGTTGTCGGCGCGTCATATTTCCGTGCAATAGCAAGAAGTCGTTGCCGAGCTCCTAGCTTAACATTTGTTGCATCAACTACCGCAACCTTATTCGCCGCAAGTTGCATTGCTATGCGCCGGTCTTGCTCTGCAAATATCTCACCATCTTTATCTCGGCGACCAACAGTAACATTAAATAATTCCTTGGCAATCTTGTCATTGGATATGTATGACTCCTCTTCCATCTTTTGTTGGATAATCATCTTCTTGGCGAAGGTAGACTTGCCTGACCCAGGCGGACCGATAAGCAGAACGAGTCCACTTAGTTTGGGGAGTTCATTCAATTTCGTGAGAGTTACTGTGCGTACATGCATACCACCATTGTCTCATACGCGAAGAGTTTGGTCGTCCCTTCTCCCCTACCTAATAACCAAACTAAAAACAACTCCATTTACAGAGTTGTTTTTAGTTCTATTGAATATGATAATTTTGGCTGGGGTGGAGGGATTCGAACCTCATTACCTAATCTGTTAGCTTCTCTAATACTAGTTCAAACATCGGCTTATCACTCTTCCGATTGGAGTAACGGAATGCGTACTCATTAGCATAGTGCTGTAGGTATTTCGGCTCACAGTGACGATAGACACCGTAAATACCGCGTTTGAAGATACTCCAAAAGTTCTCAACGTTCTGCGTGTGTACTCGACCAACGACGTATTGCTGCTGACTATGATTAACGGTCTTGTGCTCATAGCCTTTGCGCTTGAGTAGGCGGTATGACCCGTGTTTATCCGTGTAGATTGTTGCCGTTTTGTCGATACTGCGTTGAATCTCCGGCACCAATACTCGCACACCCGAACTCTTAACATGTTTGCTCTTTGCCTGCCACCACGTTCGACCATGCCGAATACAACCTGGCTGCTGTGTGCTTTAGCCGTACTCCTTCGTTGCGTCTCTCGTTCTAGACTCACAACTTTCTCATGGAGTAACTGCTCAGGCTCACCTCATCTATATATTTGCGGATGACAGCTTAAAGTTTCGCTTTGTAGGTATATGGTGGCAGGCGCCTGTAGCAATTGTTGGCCTTATCCTTTTCACAGGTTTACTCGGGGCTTCACTGCCGCTTTTGCGAAACGTTGCGCGTAGCCCAATTAAAGATATGCGAGATGAAACTTAAATTTAGCCCAGTGTGACGAGACTCGCCGTCACTGCCTCGAGCGGCTTACTCAGGGTCCATAACCAATAAACTGCGGCCTTTGTCGCGACACTTCCTCGCCAGATTGCCATGGGGCTTTGCCATTCGGTTGAAGTTACTCCGCCCTTGCTGGCAACAAGTAAATAATCTTTATGGAGTACAGCGATGGTCACTGGATATGTAATTGTAAATTTATGTAAAGCTTCTACGAGACTAGTGAGCTGCATGCTAAAGGTGAGGATCTTGGGGTAATATACACTCTGAAATAACTTTTGTAGTTGTGCGAATGATACAACAAGTAACGTATTAGGTCGCTCTGCAAGTGCCTGCGGACTGTTCTTAATAAGATCAACGGCGTCACGTGTAATAGTAAGCTGTCCGGTGTAATCGGCTAGAAAATCCTCGTAAATGATTGCCGTTTCACTGTTCCTGCCAGCGTCACCGATCATTAAGATACCTGTTGCCCACTCGCTAAGTGCGCGCAGTTCGGGCGTGGCATCTTTGGCTAGGCTGCCAGATGGGTTGGTTGCGCCAAAAAGAGTATCAGTTATAGAACTCGGGATAGTTTTTTTGAGGACGTCTGGTAAAAGGACTCGTGCCTCGCCTACCCCGACACTAAGTGCGGTGCTATATCCTTCAGCCACCCCGGCAAAACCAAGTTTATTGCCACCAATAATACCTAAGCGTCCACGTTGTGACCGCTGTTCGGGCTTAGACCACTCGATGTCCGGAAAGAGTGATTTTTCGGCCGTCTGCTTTTGCCAATATGGATGAAGATCCATAGTCTAAAAGGCCTCGACCTCTTTGATGTCGTGGGTTAGTATGTTTTCTTGTTCGTCGAATGTAAAGTTTCCAAAAAGCTTTTTGCCTTTTAAAACCAGAGGAAGCCAAAAAATATCATCTTGCCACATAGCGTCGTATGGGATGGCGTCGATCTTAAACCATTCAGGAGCCATTTCTTCGGTTTCGACTGGCTCACCTTCCCACTCGTCACAAAAATACGCGTGCACATACATGCGCCAGGGTTTCTCGCTCTCAAGCTGGGTAAAATCGTGTTCAGCAATTTTGTGATATTTGAGGGGTGTTACTTTGATTTCCTCTTGGCACTCACGTATAAGAGCTTGCTCGATTGTTTCGTCTGGTTCAATCTTACCGCCAACACCGTTATAGCGGCCAGAACCAAAGCCACGTTTTTTCATGGCAAGGAGAATTTGGTCGTCTTTTCGTAAAAATAATAGTGTACAGTTCTTCTCGGTCATTTAAGCAGTTCCTTTTGCAGTCGCTCTAGCATTGATTGGGCAATTCTTGATGTTGCGGGGTCCCCTGGCTTATTGAATTTTACCGCATCTATAATGGATTGGATAGCGGTGGTCTCATTAGCGGAGGTATTGTCGACCCAAGTTATTTTTTGGTGATTATTAGATGGGTTAAGTAGCCATTGGAGTGAAACGACGGCTTCTAAAAGGCGTTTATGTTGTTCTTCAGATGGTTCATGATATCGACTGTAGAACCTACTGAGCCAAATGTCTGGGTCTACCGCGAGCCCTACTACGTTCGTTGTCTGAAACGGTAGCAAGCGAAGCGTGTTGACGATGCCAGATAGTGTAGCAAGCATATTGAAGGATTTTGCATAGTCAGTAACTTCAGATCCATAAATACGTCCGGAAGTTGGATGAACTGCGTACTGCACCACCTCGCCTGCTTCGATTTTATCGAGAAGCAGACCGATATGGGTATCATCATGGGGAATGTAACGAAACATGCCAGGTTCGTCATCAGGCCGAGCGTCGCGACTAGTAAAAACCGAAACACGTCCGAAATCGATATCTTGTTCTATGATGCGATTCATTAAGAAGCTCTTACCAACGGCGGCAGGGCCTACGAACATTACCAGGTTTTTTTGTTTAAGCTGCTGAGCGATACTAGCATTCGGCTTGTATGATATTTGATTTGCTCCGGCCTGCATGAGACGTGCGGCAACTGCTGGTGAAAGCATGCTAGAGCCCTTCTTTTTGGTGGGCAAGTTTACTGTCGAGCCACGCGCTGCGTTTTTCTGCAGCGGTTTTTCCCTTAAAGTTTTCGGCTGGGTATTTTTTTGCTGTTTTCTTAAGTTTATTCTGAATATGCAAAGCTATATCGATATTGTTTTGCTGGGCAATTTGCATACCGTAAATAAAAACGTCGGCCAGCTCGTCGCCAACGGCTTCTATACCACCTACCGGCTCATCTCTCCACTGATAATGTTCAAGCAACTCGCTGGCTTCAAGCGCCATAGATATAGCTAATCCGCGCGAGGGATTTTTGTGCCAGTCGCGTTCTTCCAGGTGGTTCCAGATAAGTTGATTTAGTTCTTCGAGAGTGACGGACTGTTGTTTTGGCGCTGGCATAGTTACTCCTTTGAAGTGTCTACCGTAATGCTTATTGGACAGTGGTCCGAACCCATGACCCCGGTGTGGATTTCGGCTTTTTTAACCATTGGAATGGCTTTTTCACTGGCTAGAAAATAATCAATCCGCCAACCGACATTGCGAGCACGAGCGTTTGCCCAATGCGTCCACCAGGTGTATTGGGCAGGTTCTTGGTTGAATATACGAAGAGTATCAGCAAAACCTGCCTCTAGCATTTTGTCAAATCCCTCGCGTTCTTCGTTAGTAAAACCATGTTTGCCGACGTTTGGTTTAGGGTTTGCTAGGTCGATTTCTTTATGTGCGACGTTCAGGTCACCACAGAAAAATACTGGCTTGGTTTTGGCGCGGTCAGCGACGTATTTTAGAAAAGCAGGGTCCCATTGTTCATGGCGGAGTTTTAGCCGAGTTAAGTCACCTTTACTATTGGGCGTATAGACAGTTACAAGAAAGAATAATTCGAATTCGAGCGCAGTAACGCGGCCTTCGTTTGAAGGATCGCCATATTCGTCGCTATCGAGTTTGTATTCTTTGACAAGCTCTTCGGGTATACCGTATAGAACATTGAGAGGAGCTACTTTTGTCCAGATGGCTGTACCCGAGTAACCTTTGCGAAGGCCGGAATTCCAGAACTTCTGGTACTCAGGAAATTCGAGGTCAATATCGGTCTCGTGGGCCTTCACTTCTTGAAAACATACAATGTCAGGGTCTTCTTTTTGGATAAACTCAGCAAGGGCGCCCTTTTTATCTACTGACCGGATACCATTTACATTCCACGAGTAAATCTTCATTATATGACTTAGTATATCACGAGGTTGAATTGCAAACATAGTATTGTTTTGACCAATATGCGTATTTATGTTAATCTACGTTTCAGAACTGAGGGATCCCCGAGGTTTGCCTGCGTAAGCAGATTTTCTTCTCGAGAATCGAGAGAACGATGGGTTGGTTCAGGGAATTCTTGGACGCCGGTGCCTACATTCTGTATGGCGTCGACACTAAGAAGGCCAGGCAGAAGAAGATGCAGCGGCGCGGTGACCTCAGAATAACTAATATAGTGTTTAATGAAGATTCTGAAAATAATACGGTCTGCTATTGGTCTATTGTTAATCGTCTGTGGTATAAGCACTGCAGTCTTGAGTGTTATTTTACTAATACAAAGAACGGATTGGGGCCTATTTACCGTGATGGCTTTAGGTGCGCTCGTGATTGTGGTGGTGGGTATTCAAGTAATGGTCGGTGAGGGCTGGCGTAAAATAGTAGATTTTTTAACTGATTTATATTGGCTTTAGAACAAATAGCAAAATCATTAAAGAGTTGTAGCTTATTATGAAATTACCTAAAGAAGATCAGATTGATATTGAGCTTATTACCTTCCATCAAAGTGCATTACTTGAACGAGTAATCATCGACTTTGGGAAGAAACTCTGCACACTCCTTATTGAGGCAGATCGCTATGATGAGGTTGCTGCTCTTGGGGAGTTTATCGGTGAATTTACCCTATTAGCAAGCGTATACGGCGAACAAACGAACTGTGTGCGTGAAGATCTTGGAGTAAGTCTTAACGAAGCCGCGATTATGAAGCTGCATGCAATCAAACATAAGACTGGCTCGCTTGAATGGAAGTATTACGTCGATGATACAAAAAACATGTTGGATGACTTAAAAATTAGCTAATTGGTTAGACGACGACTAATGTAGTTTTATTGCCCGTGCAGATTCTCGTTCTTGGTCGCGGCGCTTGAGTGTTTCGCGTTTGTCATAATTCTTCTTACCTTTACCAAGAGCGATGACAATTTTGAGAAACTTACCGCTTGTTAAAAGCTTTGTCGGTACGATCGTTAGCCCTTCTTTTTTGTGGGCAATAAGTGTGTCAATTTGCTTGCGGCTCGCGAGCAATTTTTTTACCGAGGTATCAATAGTCCGAGCGCCAGGCAGACCCTTTTGGTTGAGTTTAAGGCTAAAACTGGCATTGTTGAGCCACAACTCGTTATTGCGAATAGTAACGTAAGAACCTTTAAGCTGCACGTGACCGTCACGAGCTGCGCGCACTTCAGGTCCGGTTAAAGCCATACCGGCCACAATTTCATCACCGAGTTCGTAATCAAAACGAGCCCGACGGTTGACGACGGACTTATTAAGAGTGGCGATTTTTTTCTTTTTTTGTGCCATAACAAACTAAGTATAACAGATAAGGAAACGGGGCGGCCACACATAGTGACCGCCCCTTTCGTTCCCCTCTCCTTGTCTAGCTGAACCGACCGACCCACCAGAGGCGGATCTTGCGGCGCTGAAGCGCCGCGACGATCAGCATCAGGCCGACGAAGCGTAGTGCTGCTTCGGTGCCGGACGCCATGTAGTCGAACCAGACGAGCGTGGCGCCGATCTGGACAATGGCGTGCAGCACGATCATGTTGCCCGCGACGAGCCAACGTCGCTGTGGCGTGATCTCCTTGTTCATGCCGAGCGCCATCCGAGTGCCGAAGTACACGGTTGCGGCGTACAGAACGGTGAGGAGTGCGCCGACGAACAGGTTGTGCTCGTAGGCGTAGATCACCGGTACGACTGTAGACCCGAAGGCCAACACCGAGTCGGCGATGCCGTCCGCGTCGATCTTGTGGTCGGCGCTGAACGAATCGTACTTCTTGGCGACGATGCCGTCGACGAGGTCGGTCGCCCAGGCGGCGATGAGGATGAGGAACGCGAGGTGCCAGTTGTTCATGACCGAGAAGACGATCACGGGGACAACGGCAGCCGCACGAAGGAACGACAGTGCGTCCGCCAGGTACTTCAACGTGGATTTCACGGGACTTCCTTTCCGGGCCTGTGAGGTATATTATATCAGCATTAGCTTTGCATGTCAATTTTGCTTTTAATGTAATTTAATTCTTCAACACACGTTCTCTTGTGAAAGATAGGTGTCATTTACAGGGGTAGAAAAATTGACAAATTATATATAATCTGATAAAATATCTATTAGAGTGCCGTCTTGGCCTCGCTCTTCCTATCGTCTCCAAAGGAAAACCATGACCCCTGCAGACTGGCAGTTCCTGGGTTGTCTCGTGGCCACCCTGATGATCATCAGGCTGCTCTACGGGCGCCTGGTCTCGTCCATCATCACAGGCCGTCCCGTTCTGGCCGCCGCAATGGTGGTGTTCGTGTCGCCGGTCATGCTGGCACTGATCATCACGATCGGTGAGAACCGCTCCCTGACTGACTTCACCCATCTGTCACATCAACCCTGGTCGCTGATTTTCGGCGATACATTCGTGCTCTCGGCCGCTGCGGCTATCGCCGCACTCAGTGCACCTCGCTGGGGCGTGGTCGTCATCTCGACGAGTTGGCTGTACCTCTGTATGTTCATCGGGATGATGGCCGGTCTCGGCTTCCATCTCATGGATGTCAGTAACTACAGGCGACTCGGCACGCCCAACCTGACCGATGCTTTCAGCAAGGTGTATCACGACGGTGTCGTCTATCCGGTGTTGTTCGGTGCGTTCGCGCTCACGACATTCCTGATGATCCGCTATGGTCGCGGCAAGCTGCGCATCGCCTACCTGGCGTGCGTGGTTGTGTGGGTGTTGTTGGCTGCGCGTGATGCGACAGCAGGGCTGAACCCCCGCGACTTCCACACTGCTTGCAATGTGGCTTGCGGTCTGCACAACATCAACCATCACCTGTCGTGGCTGCACAGCCTCGTCAGCTCGCTCGCTGGCTTGCTTGCGAGCTGGCGTTTTGTCTAGGAGATGATGGGATCGCCGCCTTAGTATGTTCGCAATTCGCGGACAGAACGGGCGGCTTTTCCATTTACAGGGGTGACAAATAAAAATTTATGTGTATAGTGGGTGTCGGAACATTTCCTACAATGGGAGGCATTGTGCCTAACATTCCAGTCCCGCAAGACTTCGACCGCACCACCCTTCGACGGGAGGTCAACGAGAAGGTCCAGCGGTTCCTGGACGGCGCCCATCCCGCATCGCCCCCCCGAGGGCGGTGAGGCTCAGCGCAACAACGGTCGCGCGCTCAAGCAGGCCATTTTCGGCCTGGCTCGTTCGCACGAGGCGATCTACTCCGTCCGAGAAGACGGTGATCTCCAGGTTGGCGAGGCTGCAGCCGTGTGCTTCGTGGGCTCGCAGGAGGTCATCCTGCTGCGAATTTTCTACCGCACCGACCGCAACGTCCAGCAAGTGTACGAGTACGCGCTCTGCTACCAGGAGCGTGGTCGGTCTCCGATCAAGTGGACGGACGCAAAGGGCTTCTACCAGTCCTATGCCCGTCGACAGCGCGCCGAGGCGCCGCCGATCGAGATCGACATGGACAAGGTGCGCTCCACGGCCGAGGCATTGCTGGCGCGACTTCCAACCCACGAGCGCTCAGCTCAAGGGCGCTGAAGTCGAGTCTCAGATCAGGAGTCTGAACGTCGCGTTCACCCTCGGCGTCGATGACGCCAGGACGGCCGGCCTCGGCTCGTACCGCGTCATCTGCTTCGTCGGTGAAGGGAGTGGGCTTAACCTGCGCTTCTTCCGCCACGACTCCAGCGGATGGCTCTACGCCACCTACGTACTCAACGTCAGTTACAGCCGTCCCAATGCGCAGCATCGTGGACGGCGCGGCGACATCGTAGAGTACCGCTGGGACAGCGTCTGATGGGCTGAACGACTAAACGCTGAACGGTCCACGAGGCTGTGACGCGGGAAAGTTCCAAACAGTCCTCTCCGCCCGGTGCAATCCACCAGGGCGGAGAGGCACTTTCCTTGTCTGGTATACTAGAAATCATGTATAAACGTATCCTTTTGAAACTTTCGGGTGAGCAGCTGCAAGGTAAATATGACGGTGGTTTTGACGCCGAGCGGGCAACGTGGATTGCCGAAGAAATTAAAAAAGTGAAAAATAGCCAGATTGTTGTCATGATCGGCGGCGGCAACTATGCACGAGGCGCTCAACTTGCTGGTGGTGGCGTAGGGCGCGTGACAGCGGATAATATTGGTATGCTTGCAACTATGATGAACGCGTTGGCTCTTGCCGACGTTTTTAATAGCAAGGGGGTTGCAACTCGCACACTCACTAACATTGAAGCTGACCAGGTGGCTGATTTATTTACGCATCGTAGAGCAGTGACTCATCTCGAAAAAGGTCGCGTGGTTATTGTTGCTGGTGGTATTGGTCGTCCGTACCTTACGACTGACACGGCTGCGGTTAATCTGGCGCTTGAACTTGAGTGTGACGCCATCCTAAAGGCAACTAAGGTGGATGGTGTGTACGATAGCGATCCTACTACAAATCCAGGGGCTCAAAAATATGGAACTCTTACCCTGAAGCAAGCTGTCGAACAACCCGACATCCGCATAATGGATAAAGCTGCGATTGCCCTCGCCTACGATCATCAACAACAGATTGTTGTGTTTGATCTTTTGACTGAGGGTAACATCATGCGCGCCGCTGACGGACAGTCAGTTGGTACCACGATTACTGCTGAAGTCTGATACTATAGAGACAATGGATTACGGAGCGTGGATTAAAAAGCACCTCACGCAGGTGGTCATTAAAAACGAGGGCCGCACGGTTAGTTTGTGGTGTACAAAAGAGAGTGATAAGCCTGTCCTTCTACTCGTACATGGTATAAGTGGTGATCATGTGGGCCTGGTGCCGCTTGCCGTTGAGCTCTCGGCCTCATATCGGATTATTATGATAGATCTTCCAGGTCACGGTTTTAGTGACGCAATTCTTCTTCCAAGCGCCACGGTGCTGCAGGATTGGTTTACGGATGTTCTAGACAAGATAGAGGCAAAAATAGGCCCCATTGCAGCTATTTGTGCGCACTCGTTTGGTTGTTCGGTTGTGCTAAGTGAAAAAGTCTTACGCGAGCGAAAAGTTATGCTGCTCAACCCCGTTCCGTCACCAAGCGGTATGTATGCTAGTTATGCCCGCATGATTATGGACTCAGCCCATCTCTGGGCGCATCTTTATAACTGGCGTCCATTCGTTATGCTACGGGGTATGACACTTGCGAAAGTTCGCTCACGTGAAGCTTTGCGACGGGTTCGTTGGACGGGTATGCATTCGCGCCCTTCTTTTGACCAGATTGTATTTCAGGCAAGTCTCGTTGATATTATTTTAGACGGTTCTGCCTATCAGCACACGGCTAAAAACCGCGTTGCCCTGGTGGTTTGTGGGTTGTACGATACTACCGCGCGTCAACGCGATACGCTTGATATGGAAGAGATCTTTGGCGAAACAAAAGCCGTCTTTTTACGGGGTGGTCACCTTGTCCCAATAGAGACGCCTGATCGCGTCGCCCATCTTATTCGTGAAGCCATGGTACAATAAGTTTCAAATGAAGAAACTTCGAATTAATATGGTGTCCGAGAGCGATATTACCGTTCAAGGACACGGCGTTCATACCGCCTACATTGAGATGGCTGAGGCCCTTGAAAAACGAAATGACGTTACACTTATACGAGGTGAATTTGGTAAATCCGTCGACTGCGATGTGATTCATCTTCACACTTTTGGTCCTTATGCGTGGCGCAAGGCTTTACAGCGTGGTCCTAAAAAAGTTATTTCAGCTCATGTCGTGCCGGCTTCGTTAGTTGGCTCTATTATTGGTGCGCGCTACTGGATGCCGATAATGCGTCATTACATGCGTTGGTATTATAACCGCGCCGATAAAGTGTTAGCGGTCTCGAATATGGTTGCTAAAGTTCTGCATGATGAGCTCCGCGTACCTAAAAACAAAATTGAGACCTTCTATAATACTATCGATATGGATCGCTATGATTTTACTGCTAAAGACAAGCAGGCAGCTCGCAAAAAACTTGATATTAAAGATGATGAATTTGTCGTTCTTGGCAACGGACAGGTACAGCCTCGTAAGCGCCTCGATACGTTTATGGCAATGGCGGCCGCACAGCCTGACGTGACATTTATTTGGGTTGGCGGTATTCCGTTTAAGCAGCTTGGGGCCGACTATCAAAAAATGCAGCGGCTCATGGATAGTGTGCCAGATAATCTTAAAATTACTGGTGTCATTCCGCACGAGGATGTACGTGACTACTTGGCGGCAGCGGATGTTTTTTGTCTACCAGCAGAGCAAGAAAATCATCCCATGTGCGTACTAGAAGCTGCGGGAGCTAAATTACCAATTATTTTGCGTGATATTCCAGAATACGATGATACCTTTAAGCATGATGCTTGGCGCTGTAAAACTGACGATGATTTTGTAGCGGCTGTTAAAGAACTTCGCCGCAGCACTGTTGAATACAAGAAATGGCAGAAGAAGACAGGGGCTATTGCTGAGCGTTTTGATAGTAAGCTAGCTGCAGAACGTCTCGTCAAAATATATCGGCAGCTGGTATAATAAGGATATATTATGCGTATTGGCCTTTTTACAGATACATATCGTCCATCAATTAACGGCATCGTTTTCGTCGTAGAGTCACTAAAAAAACATTTAGAAGAACAAGGGCATGAAGTTTTTATTTTCTGTCCCGCCCGTTCTATCCGTCCGAGTCGTCACGCTGAGGAGTTTGATGAGGACGAACACGTTATCCGTTTCCCCAGTGTTAAGGGAGCTTTTTATGATGATTACGACATGAGCCTCTTCTTCCCGCCCCGTGTTCTTTCACGCGTCAAAGATCTTGACCTGGATGTGATCCATTTCTTTAGTCCTGGTCAGGTCGGTATGATGGGTGTGTACGCGGCTTATAAATGTAAGATACCACTTGTTGCACAGCACTGTACGGATCTTCGTGAATACGTAGAGCACTACCGTGACGGGATGCTATTACCTGGTCTTTTGGCGCTCATTGCTCTTCTTCCCTTCACTATCAAAGTCAATGGTAAGGATGTGCGTGAGATTATGAAGATGTATCGCCCACGCCGTGAACGTGTGCAATGGAATATCGACATTGTTGAGCGTATCCTGACGATCATTTACAGCAAGTGTGACGCTGTTATTGCCCTGAGCCGTAAGAGCAAGACGCAGCTGGAGAGTTGGCAAGGAGATGATGATTATCGCTATGAGATTACGATGATGCCAAACGGCGTCGACCGTATTAAGCCAGCAACTGAACCACAGGTTAAAACGTTTTATGAAACGTATAACATCGACGAAAAAGACGAAGTCTTTGGATTTGTCGGTCGTTTAGGATCAGAGAAAAACCTGGCTATGCTTATTCCTGCCTTTGAACACGTCGTCGCTAAGCGGCCTCGCGCCCGTCTATTATTTGTTGGTGATTTTGAGTTTCGTGAAACACTAGAGCGTCTCGCGAGTGAATCTACCCATCCCGACCGAATCACCTTTACGGGTGCATTGCCACGCGAAAGTCTTGGGACAGTATACGGAGCAATGAAAGTATTTGTATTCCCTTCGCTGACCGATACTCAAGGGTGGGTGTTGCATGAGGCTGCCCTTGCCGGTTTACCAATTGTACTGATTGATAAAGAAGTTTCAGAAGTTGTTGAAGATGGCGTGAGTGGCATTTATGCCGAAAACACACCTGAAAGTGTGGCTGATGCGGTAACCGAACTACTAGCTCACCCTAAAAAACGTGCAGAGTATGGTCTTGCTAGTCAACGGCTTGCGCGCCGTTTTACTGAAAAACGCCAAGTTGGCAAACTCGTGAAACTTTACGAGCGTGTTGTGGTAGAGTCTGACGCTAAGAAAGCCGACAAAGAATAGTTCTTTCTGTATCTGCAAAGCTGAAGGGCACGAGATGTCATTCTTTGTACGGGGATACGTATCGGAACGCTAGATCGTTCTGACTGCGAGTGAAACAATATGGTCAAAAAAGCCCAGACTATATGGGAGGAGTCCGACTGCAAATTCGTGGTTGCAGTCGGACTTCAGAGTCCTAGGACTCTGTCGTGAGGCTACGCACGGAGACGTTCGGCCAGGTGACCGACTGAGCGAATAGTACGTAGTAGTCCGTCGACGATAGCGCCTCTAGCGCGTCTCGTGCCGAAGCAACTTTGCCGTAGTCGTTAGTCTTCGACTTTATGGTCACTCTCCCGACTCTGTCGGTAGTTAGGGTGAAATCAGCGACGGACAGGCCAGCGGCGGACAGGGCATCCTGGATCTTCTGCGTCAGTGGCATTTCAAAGGCCTTTCTTTTGGTCGTTGACTTGCTGACGATACTTATTATAAAACGACTCTCATTTATTGTCGGACATTCGTTGGACGATTTCCCGACATTCCACCTCTATTCTCTCGGAAACGGGTAAACGATATAATAATATGTAAATTTATGCAATGAATGATATACTCTAACAGATATGATTGCTGATATTACCATTACCGAAAAAAGTTTCGGCCCTAAAAGCTTGATGCAAGGCATTAAGTTCAGTATTGATGACGGCGAAAAGATTGGCGTCATTGGGCGTAATGGTGTTGGCAAGTCAACTCTTTTTGGTATTCTAGCTGGCACCGACCAAGACTTTACCGGCGACGTTATTTATAGGCGTGGCACTGTGGTCGTAGCAACGGCGCAGGAACATCACGATGTGGGCGATCAAACAGTGCTGCAATACGTGTTGTCTGGTTTACCGGAATATCCCGAGTTAAGCCGTATCATCGAAGAATATCCCCTGACAATGGGTGATGATATGAAGAAAATCAATGAGTACACCGAAGCATTGCAACGATTTGATGATAAGGGTTTTTACCAAATCGAAGAGCATGTCACACGTGAACTCGATAATTTTCAACTGCCAGAGGTTGCGCATCGTCCATTCTCTTCGCTTTCGGGCGGTCAAAAACGCCTTGTTGAAGTTGTGAAGATTATGCACTCGGATGCTAACTTGGCACTTATTGACGAACCGACTAACCACATGGACTATGTTGCGAAGGCTCAGTTTATTGATTGGCTGCGTGATGCACGCGAAGGTGTGCTGGTTATTACGCACGACCGTGACGTCCTAAAGGAAGTAGATCGTATTATTGAACTTAAAGATGGTGAAAGCGTCAGCTATAAGGGTAACTACGATGCTTACTTAAAACAGAACGCAGTCAGTACTGGTAGTCAGATGAACGATTTTGAGATGGTTGAAAAGCGTATCGTAAACCTAAAAGCTAAGGTGCTCGACTACCAACGTCTTAAGGAAAAGTCACGTAACCCTGGCACGATTCAAAAATTTAAACGTCTTGAGGAAATTAGTCGTAAAGAGTTGGCGGAACTGCAGGCTAAGGAAAAACCAACCTTTTGGATCGATAAAGAGTCAGTTGCGAACCTTAACTACAAGGTTGCAGCACAGTACGATAAGTTTAAGGCTAAAAACATCCGAATGAACCTCAAGAATGAGGAGTCGCGCAGTAAGCATATTTTGGTTAGCGCCAAGAATCTTAGTCTTGGGTATGGTGATTCCCCGTTATTTTCTGGCATTAATATTGACCTGCGTGAGGGTGAGGCACTGGAGATAAGGGGTCGTAATGGTGCTGGTAAGACGACACTTATTAAAGAGCTTCTTGGGACGGCACCTGGTACAATCACACGATTTTCAGGTGATATCACACTCGATAAACACATTCGAATTGGCGTATACGAGCAAGAAGTCCGACAAACCTATTTCAAGCTCCCTCTTGAGGAAGCTATTGAACGTATGTATCTCGACCGCGACCTACCTATTAGTACCACTAAAATTCGTGGCTTGATGAGCGACTATCTATTTACCGAAGGTGATGGGCATGTTCCAATTACGCGTCTTTCGGGTGGGCAAAAGGCGAGGTTTCAGGTTATCAGTATGTTAGCAAATGATCCTCAGTTGCTGATTCTAGATGAGCCAACAAACCACCTTGATCTACCAAGTATTGAAGAGCTTGAGACTGCACTCTCTAAATATGCCGGCGCTGTTTTGTATGTTAGCCATGATGGATATTTTCGTGATGCAATCGGCGGCGAAGTTATTCAAGTCGGTTCTAAGTAGATACCTCTAAGATGCGAAAAAGCCGATGCCGCCGCCCTACATGGGCATGCGACATCGGCTATCTCAGCGAACTACTACCACGCCACCACGTGGAATCCGAGGAACTCGTCGGTCTCGTCGAGGGCCTCGTTGGGGTCGACCTCGTCGATGACCGTGGAGCGCCTGAGGCGCGACGTCCAGCCGATGCCGAGCTCCCCGATCCCGGACATCCACGAGGTGTCGTGGATGGTCTCGGGCTCGATCGAGGAGATCACGTCGGTGACTTCGATCTCCTTGACGGCCGGGAGCGGTACGTAGGGAACCTCGTAGCCTTCCGACTGTGAGGTGTACGGCCTGTGCTGCTGCTGGGCGGTGTGCTTCGGTCCGCCGGCCTGCTCGGTCACGCTGTTCGCCTTCTTGGCGGCGAGCAATGCTGCGAACGTGCTGGGGGTCGGACGGGACTGGGTGCTGAGCATAGCGCTCACTCCTTAAGCGGGTAGTTGCGGGCTGAGGGTGCTCTGCTGGAAAATCGTAATCCCCAGCAAGTGAATTTGATTATACAATATAAATTCTAAAAAGTCAATACATGCTAGATATGACATATCCGGCTCCCATACATCTTGGACACTTCGTCATATACTTTCTAATCTAGAAAGGAGTGAAAGTGAGAACAAGAACAATGACCGGAAAACAACTCCAAGTGTATGGGGCTCGTATTCGACTGGCCTGGTTTAGAGCTGCCGAGGAACTCGGCAGCGTGAGCGCTGCCTGTAAACACTACGGGATTGCCAGGAGTGAGTATTACTACTGGCATAGCCGGTGGGTAGCGAGTAACAAACAGCTCGTTAGTCTCTACAACCAGCCAACCACACCAA
>DATIJL010000002.1 GCA_035478595.1 Candidatus Chromulinivoraceae bacterium | reverse complement strand
TCGCAATCTTTGCTGCGAGCTAGGGGTGTTTGCAATGATTTGCATAATAAAATATCTTTGTGTTATTTGGTGACTATCCCCTTATAGCAAGTACACCCCAAGAAGCCTTAACTATTTACTTGTTGTAAAGGTATAGTTACCTTTTTTCGTATGACACCTCATCACTGGAGGTATTTTTGAAACAAGAAAGAGTAATCTATTCGACAGACTTTAGAACTTCTAGGTGCGGGTTGTGCATAATCCCCAGGATATTTCCAAATGTATCAACCGCTGTTGCAGTTATGAATCCACGTCCGCGATCTTGCGGTGCTTCTAATTGTTTGCCTCCCATAGAATCACCTTTTCTAGTACAGTCTGAACGTCATCAATATGCCAATATGCAACGATTCCTGCCCGCCCTTTTAAACTCTCTGTATCGTATTTGCTATCTATGATACCGAGCTCTGTTCGGTAATCTCCCAATCGAAATTTAGCGTATTCTGGTCGTTCGAAGTAAGAGTCTATGCCTAAGATTTGTTATACCAGTTCTTGGCTGCTTCATAGTCATCAGCAAAAAAGCTAATGGTGCTTACTCCGTGTAGAATGTTTATGTGTCATGATACCTCCTTGTTATGTATCTGCACCTCTATCTATTGAGGATGCTGACTCTTATAATAAGAAGACGAATGACAAAAGTAGGTTTCCAGCGGCATGTTACTTTTCAAAGATACCAGCCACCCGAAAGCTTATTACCGTTTGTGAGCCATTTATGGATTATTAGCTGGGATCGAGTCGGCGAGTAGCCATATGTTGACATATCTCAAAACCGGAATCAGGTATTCAATGCATGTTTCGTGACAGGAGACTACAAGGCAGCCGATTCGGGCAGAATTATTGGCGCTCGCCTTTTCTCTGGTGCTTTTCATGCGCTTTGGCAAAAATCTCTTGCAGATCTTTATAATACGACCATTCCTCTTAGGCAAGTATTTCCTGATGTTAACGACGCCTTCATCGAGAAACTTCTATTACAACCAGATGAAGTTGCAGTATATAGGTTGGCTGAACTTATTCAGTCTAAAAAGCCACTTGCGGATCGCAATATTGAACTCGTGGATGAAATAATCAGTGCCATTGAAACGGATAACTTGCAGGATGTTAAGGCGGTTGCCCAAAGATTCGGAAAAAGCGAACGCCGGCTGCAACAACTTTTTCAGGAATATGTTGGTATTGGTATCAAGTGGTTACTCCAAAGAAACCGACTCATAGAAGCGGCTGTTTTTATTCGTGATGAAGATTCTCCTAACTGGGCGGCCTTAGCGTTTGATCTTGGGTATAGTAGCCAACAACACTTTATAACTGATTTCAAACATGTTATAGGCAAGACACCTATACAGTACAAGAAGTCTTTAACGAATAATCCGTGATACTCTTGCTATGAATTACCAAAACGCTTAACGGCTCGAGCATGAGCTTTTGCCGCTTCTTCTTCGCGATTATGCGGCTCAGCGTTGGTTACCAGATCGTGCAGTAGCTTACTGGCGACGATGGTTACTTCTTCAATCGCATCAGTAAAGGCGTCCTCGTTGACTTGTGAGGGCTCATGAAAGCCAGAAAGTTTTCTGACGAACTGCAGCGATGCGGCCCGAATTTCTTCCTCGGTTGCGGGTGGGTC
Source organism: Candidatus Chromulinivoraceae bacterium (assembly GCA_035478595.1). NCBI lineage: Bacteria > Candidatus Babeliae > Candidatus Babeliales > Candidatus Chromulinivoracaceae > Candidatus Chromulinivoraceae bacterium. Next base: position 2,936 of record DATIJL010000002.1, on the reverse strand, counting down.
GAAGTTGAAGAGTGTTTTTATATTTCTACACATAGTTCCTCCTTGGGTCTTATTATACGGGCTATTTTGAAAGTCGGACTTGAGCGATGTTTGACGAGACCACAACGAAGGCGTAGTATGACGGTAATGACGCTTAGTAGTATAGAGTTTCGTACTCAAACATCAACACGGGGTGAGCGAGTATTTACTGTGCAACAAGAACGCCCGAATACGTTCTCTCTAAATGAGGCTGAAACAAGAAAAGAGCCTACTCTTTTTGCTGCGGACGAACGTGGGCCGGGCGTATACGAAGTCGCAATTGAGAGAACGGCAACTCCGACTGAAGCAGCAATGCTTGCGAATGCCGCCTTTCAAAGCATTGCCGTATTTGAAAATAACATAGCGAATAGAAACACAGATATTTTTGCGCTTGTCGGAACGAGCGATCTTCTGGCAGCCCATGAGCACGCAAACCTATACGACAAAGGGCTTGGTATGGCGGCTGTTGCGTTGACGAGACAGGGTGACGAGATAATTATGCTCGGCGGTGACGCGCAAGAAGTTAGTGGGAATGCAGCGTGGACGTTGCATGATGCCAATATCTACAGAGCGACTACGTAACTCTGGGACAATGCGTCCCTATCCGCAAAACTTGTCTTTTCTTTACTACTCTTTGCCGCTTCGTGTTTTAACGAAGAGAGCGCCGTATATCCAAAAATTCGCAATAAAGCCGATCGACATGCCGTATGACCACCAGTTACTTTCGGTAGCTGCAGTCATGATGCCACAGAGTAGAGTTATAAGGATAGTTGCTAGGCCAATCCATGCCAATTTCATAAAGTCAGATGATTTGGCGCGTACTACAGTCACGATACTACCAGCTACTAGGCTAAGGCCGATGAGCACATGAAGACTCAATAGGATCGAGGTAGCTGTTTGTTGTCCACCCGTGACTTCTGAGGGTAAGCCTATAAGATTGACTCCCATGCCAAGAAGGAACATAGCTGTCAGCCCGAGGAGCTGATCGCGAGCTTGCTTATTGATACGATGATTTTGAAGTGAGTTTTTTACTGTTGTCTGCATAATTATCCTTTTCTGTTAGAAAGTCCGTCAATGGTTTAGATAGAAGGTACGTTATTTAGTTCGGTGAGTTTACAACTCTAATCCTTGTTCTAGTCGTGCTAGCGCTGCGTCCATGCCTCCTTCGAAGATTGCCATAGAAGGTTGTTTGTATGACTGCTGCAACACTGCAACCATGACACCTATAATGGCACCAGCGAGATTGCGCACCGCAATGTCGTCAGTGTTTTTCCCAGTACGCTGTGCAATGATACCAGCAAAGGCATCGATGCTGGCTGCTGTTTCACCGAAAGCTTTATTTCTCAGCGTTTGATCTGAATTTAATAGTTCAAAGCGCTGCAATTCTAATCGTTTCTTCTCTTTTGGAAGTGTATCGCTAAGCTCCTGTACGGCATTTCGCATTGCACGAATTGTTGGAGTATCTGGAGATTGCCGCATAAAAGCCCCAATGATGATTGGATCGATATTATCATATAGGATCACCGCTTCCTTCGTGTTGAAATAACGAAAGAATGTACTGGGAGACACCTCAGCTGCTTCAGCAATTTGTTCTACTGTAGTTTGCGCGTAACCATGCTCGGTGAAAAGCTGCATTGCACAAGCCTGTATCGCACTTTTCGCTGTAGATATGTTTCGCTCGCGTAGTCCTGGCATAGAGTACTTCCTTGCTATGGGTAATTTTGATATACGTTTTAGCGCTATGTTCTCTAATTGAACACAACTCTCATATTAAGGCATTATATCAATTTGACAGTAAATGTCAAATATAGAAATAGCTACAAAACTCGGACTATGCTTAAAATAGCTAAATATCACCTATTGATTCAAAATATGCCGTCAGTGTTGGGCGATTCTTCTAGTACGGGTTGAGTAAAATCCCATAACTCAATAATACTTCCGTTTTCAAACCGAAATAAGTGCAAGATAGCGAACCCGAGATCACCTGGTTTCAGAACAACGTGTGAATGTATCGCAACCATGTCGCCTTCACCTACAACGTGCTTGATACTAGACTGCTTTTTAGGAAATAGTCTGTAGTTTTCTTTCATAGCTTCTCTGAGCGTACCAAAGCCGGCGGCAAAGTGTGGGCTATGGTGCTTGCCTGTTAAGGAAACAAATTGGTCGTAGGCCTCGTCCACTTTTCCCGACGATATGAGCTTTAAGAACTCGGCTGCCCGTTCTTTGTTGGGATTTTCATGCATATTTCCAGTATAGCAACTTGGTTGTATGCGACAAAACGATCTAACTCAATTGAATAAGCCGATAAATAAAAGTGTTCTTTAGTTTATTTATAGAACACTTTATTCTTTGATTTATTGGACAAAGGTAAACCCCGCTGCATTGCAGCGGAGCGTACCTTATTCAGGTTGCTCGTCGCCGCTTGCTAGCGGGGTGAAGATGAGGTTCAGGAACTGAAATTGACTCCCAGTCCCCACAGCATGACGCAGACGCCGACGCCCATCAGCACCACCAAGAGGTACACGACCCAGTCGGTCAGGTCGCCGAACGAGATCTTCTTGGTGTGGCTCATCCAGCTCAGGACGGCGCCGATGATGACCAGAGAGAACCCGATGAGGACCTTTCCCCACCAGGGGGCGGTGGCACCAACGGTGGTGGCCGCGGTCGAGGCGGAAGCCATGACGTAGTGCATGGTTACTCCAATGCTTGTCGATGAATCTCGATCTTTGCAATGATAACATAAATATGTGCTTGTGTCAATATTTTTTGCAAAAAAATTATCCGGCTCCCATACATCTTGGACACTTCGTCATATACTTTCTAATCTAGAAAGGAGTGAAAGTGAGAACAAGAACAATGACCGGAAAACAACTCCAAGTGTATGGGGCTCGTATTCGACTGGCCTGGTTTTCGAGCTG
>DATIJL010000001.1 GCA_035478595.1 Candidatus Chromulinivoraceae bacterium | reverse complement strand
GTTACAGAACAGCGAGAGAAGTGTATTTAGAAAACCGACAGGAGGCAACGCAGCATGAACAGTAAGGTAAACAAAAAAGAGCCTAACGGCTCTTTGTCTCAAGATGGTTTGGCTGTCGCAGTTGAGGGTTGCGGGCAGCGTCGAAGTGATGGTTGTATTATAACGTCAAATGCTTAGAAGTCAAGATAGGCGGGGTTAAGGATGTAGCGTATAGCCACGTGCAAGGAGGGCTTGTTCTATTCTCCTAAGTTCGGCAGCACGATCGGTAACTGTGGCGGCAATCTGAGGATTATGGACTGCCTGAGAGACACCGTTAAGTACTTTCGCAAGATCCGCTGGATTTCCAGCACTGATGATGTCATTGATATTATCAGACACTTCCTTAACCCAGGCGTACTTGAGATCCTTGATGTTGCTTGCGGCGGTATCTCCCAGTGATTTTGCACGTGCGGCGTTAATAACACTGATCGGTTTGAACTGAAGATCAGCTTGTGCCATGTTTTGCAAATGGAAACCACCCTTAGTCTTAAGCGTAGGAGCGTTGCGAGCAAAGACACGGGTAAGCATTGTTTGGTCTATATTGCTACTCATGCGAGCCTTTTCGAGGTTTACAATCTGGCCGTCGTCAGCTTGCATATCAAAGGCTGCTTCAATCTCGGCAGCACTAGATGTACTTGTACCTGCAATCGCCTCTTCGACAATTTTCCCCGAGATATTCTTAGGAGTTTCGCCGGCCTTGTTAGCGCGATCCCTAAGAAGCATAACACCGGCTTTAACAGTCTCTTCGTTAGATTTGGTGATCTCACTAATAGCAGCGGCTTCCACCTTGGCTTCTCCACCCGTGTCGATACCTGCGGCGTATTGGAGAAGGCTAGGATTATTTTGGAGTTCTTCTGAGTAGTGCTGCAGCTGATATGCTTTAGCTGCTTCCGCACGTCGAGTGTCTGCACGCGTTGCAAACGATTCCTGTTGCAATTCCTGAGCAAGGTCTCGTCGTGAGGTCACGTAATTTGCGAGTGCACTGGCTGATAAGTTGGCTGGTGCGACCATGCTATTATCAGCCTCGCCAGCTCGCAACTCTTCCCAGTTCGCATCAACCTTTGCTTTAGAGAGGTCAACCTTAAGCTTAGCCGCTCGCGCTTGGATATCTAGATCTTGCATAGCGGCATTAGTGTGTTTAGAGGCTTCAAACTGAGCCTCAGCCGTTGCTTCACCTACGTTCTTAAGGAGTGATGCCTGCATAGAAGCCTGGTGGATTTGGTGTGCTGCATGGGTGTTCTCCCAGTTAGCCTCGGCCGTTGCTTCATTCGCCTTCCTCCAGCCTTCACGCTTGCGGTTACGGGCGTCGATAGATTTAGCTGCACGTGCCATAACGTTACGTCGAGATGGATTAGACGCAAGCATGCGCGCCTTTTGGTCTTCGCCGCGTTTTTGTGCCCAGCCGCGAGTACGATCAACCATACCCTTTTTAGGGTTATTCACGATACCAGCAACTTTACCGAGTAGTGATCCACTGACGCGTAGTAATAATGGTGTGATAGCGAGTGGTGCGATCTGAACAGCCATGCCAAGGATGATCATAGTAATGGATGTGGCATTCTGAATAATTGCAACGCCCGCAAGTTGTGAGCCTCCAAAGACTACAGAGAACGCCGGGAACATAATTAACATGGTTATACCGAGTTCGTGCCACTTCTTAAAGTACTTTTCGGTATTAGGTAGGATGTATGCTACAAACGCCAGCGGCGACACAATCACTAATATAGTAATAATAGCCTGGCGAGCGGCAATTACAAGGAGGGCTACAAGTACAGAAAGTAAAACGCCGAGCAGTATTGGGAGAAGCATATAAATAGCTCCAAATCCGGCGCCAAGTGCAGTGTATGTACCGATACCTAGCGCCGTGAGTGCTGTTCCACCTGAAAGTACAAAGCCAGTAACACTACTCCAGCTTGAAACCTGCCAGCCGTTGCCCTCATTCCCAATAAGGTTATTACGCATTGCGATGAATATATCTTGAATAGAATAACCAAGGATATTGGAAATATCGATTGCAACTGCACAGATCCAGTACGATACGTTCACGAATACGGCAGCCACAATAAGACGAGGTAATATCTTTTTGATGCCATAGTTTGAGATACCGAAGTTCGTAACCTGCGAGTAGATGATGACCATAAAGGCGATGACAAAAGCGACATTGGCAAAATCACGCATCATAAGCCAGGCTCGAAACAGTGAGTTATTCGAATTTGACTGTACTGGTCGAACAACCATAAAACCACTTAAGACACTGAAAAGCCAGTCCATTGCACTGGCGAGAAAGTTGGTGACTGGACAAACAATCCAGCCAATTCCTTGGACGGCACAACTCGTTGTCTTGTTGTTATTCGCGGAAGGTACGCTAACGCTTAACGTCTGTTGGCTGGTTGGATTGCTAAATTGATCCGGAGGCACAAAATTATATTCAACGTACTTAGCCGAGGTTGCCTTGGTCGGGTCGGCGTTGACGTCGAAGTAAATGACATGGGTCTTTTGTGGAGGTGTCGTACCGCCATTCGTGTTCACTTGCTGATCTTCGGTGTATGAATAAATATGCGTTCCCACAGGAAGCCCCATACTATTACCGGCCGGCGCATCCGGTTGTTTGTTATATTGCTGCTGGTTGTAAACGAGAGCATCTCCGTTCCATATCACATCCGTCGCCGCATAGGTTGGAACAGCTGCAATAAAAGTATAAGAGAAAGAAGCCACACTGACGGCAGCCACAAAGAGAAGTAGTTTCCGGATTGAAAGTCTGTTGAACAGACTAGCGCCTCGCTTCATCCACATATCTCTGTTATGGTAACATTTTATGCCATAAAAGTCAATGTAAAACAAGAAAAATTACACACGCTATGTGTCGATTAAATGCTTGGCGTTGCTAGAGGCTTGCACCTCCGGGTTATTTATCGTATTTTATAGTCAGGTATGAAGATAAAACAAACAATAGTTGGTAGCATTGTTGCACTCGGTATGATTGTGGGTATTGGCGGTGTGATTTCACGGTCGGCAGCTGCAGCAACGTGTGGTGGCGCGACAACGTCTATTATCTCGTGTTCGCAGGGTGCGAGTAAAAGTTCAAATGCCCAAGACACAGGTGTTTGGGGCTTGCTCGTGTTTATCCTTAAAATACTGACCGCTGGTGTTGGTATTGCTGCGGTTGGTGGTATTGTCTATGCTTCTATTCTGTATGCAAGTTCGTCAGATAGCGCTGAGCAGACTAAAAAAGCAAAAGATATTATTCGAAATGTCGCCATTGGCGTGATTGCCTATGCGTCGATGTATCTCCTCCTTAATTTCCTTGTCCCAGGCGGAGTTTTTCAATAAAAAAGGAACTATATGAATAAAAAAATATACAATTGGCTATCAGGACTCATCTTTGCCGTCTCAGTGGGAGTGACTTTTGTGATAGTACTGCCGATGACCGTTTCGGCTGCGCCAGCGCCACCAACCGATAGCGGTACTAGCACCTGCTCGGATACACTTCTAACGTTTCCTGCTTGGTTTAAAGGTCTTACAGACGGAAGCTGTAATATTAAAAGTCCTACAGATGCCGGTGGATTATCTACGTTTATTTGGACGATCGTCCTTAACATCATTGAAATGTGTCTACAGCTTGTAGGATATATAGCTGCCGGATTCATTATTCGTGGGGGTTTTAAATATATGACAAGTGTTGGCGAGCCCGCCGAAGTGGCAAAAGCGAAAAAGATGATGACTGATGCAATTATTGGTCTTATCCTTTCGATATTCTCTGTTGCTATCGTCAATCTCGTCTCTGGAGCAATAAAATAATGAGTTGGGATATGTTTCGTCAACTCGGCGCGACATTAAATGCTGGCGATCTTAATATCCCAGTTCCCCAGGGAGGTGCTTCGGGTGCCCTTGATAATATTCTCAACGTTGTATATAGCTCAGCTGGCGTTTTGGCGGTTATCGTTATTATCTACGGAGCCTATATTTATGTGACGTCTGATGGTAATGCGAGTAATGTTAAGCGAGGAAAAGATGCCATACTCGGTGCTGTGATCGGTATTATCATTATTATTATGGCGTTTGTTATAACACAATTTATAGTGGGGAAATTTTAAATGAAAAAGTGGAAACAATTTCTTACAGCGTTCGGTATCGTAGCTGGTGTGGGAGCTGCCGTTTTACCGGCGCAGCCTACGTATGCGGTAAACGTATTTAGTCAATGTAGCAGCAATAGTACTTCGGCGGTTTGTAAATCAACTGGTGATAGTTTTAACTCTATGATTAAGACAGTTATTAATATCCTACTGTACGTGCTTGGTATGGTTGCTGTTATTATGATAGTTATCGGTGGTATTCGTTACACAACGTCGAATGGCGATGCTAGTGCAGTGAAATCTGCCAAGGATACCATCCTCTATTCTGTTATCGGGTTAGTCGTTGCCATTATGGCTTACTCGATCGTAAACTTTGTTGTTAGTTGGTTTTAAAGGAGAAAATATGAAAAAACTAAAACTTATCATTACATCGATTGCTGTCATTGTTGGCTTTATGACCCTCACGACATCATATGTAGGTGCTGCTCCACCTCCACCTCCACCCCCATCCCCGGCGAGTCAAATTGGCAGCGGGTCTGATGCCGCCGGCGGCAGCGGTGCTGCTTCGCTCGGAGGTACTATCAAGACGATTATTAACGTTCTCTTGTACCTACTTGGCGCGATTGCAGTAGTTATGATTGTTATCGGTGGTATCAAGTACACAACGTCGAATGGCGATAGTAGCTCTATCACGAGTGCCAAGAATACTATCCTCTATTCCGTGATCGGTCTCGTAGTTGCAATTATGGCCTACGCGATCGTAAACTTCGTTGTAGCTCAGTTCAAGTAAAAGTATTAACAAAAATCACCCTCTTTGATATAAAATAAAGAGAGTAAATCCCTAAGAAAGGAATGACAATGAAAAATATTATCAAAAAAAGTCTGCAGGCGTTGCTGATCGTACCGGCCCTTGCGCTCGGAGTAACTGCTGCTGCCAATGTGGTGAGTGCCCCTGTTGCTAACGCCGCTAACTGTACAACAGATGCGAGCGGTGGCCTTTCTGGAGGTGCAAACTGTGCCCAGGGCGCAAACCAACAGTCTGACCTCTTTGGTAGCAACGGCGTCTTCAAAACCATTACTAATGTGCTTCTTTTCGTTATTGGTGCCATCTCAGTTATTATGCTGATTATCGGTGGTATCCGTTACGTTGTATCAGGTGGCGATAGTAGTGCGGTTACAAGCGCCAAAAACACAATTCTATATGCAATTGTTGGTATTGTTGTTGCCATCCTGGCTTACGCATTGGTTAACTTTGTCATCTCTAGCTTTGCAGCCAACCAATAAACAAACACATTGAATCTTAATACAGCTTCGTTATGAAGCTGTATTTTTTATGGCTTGTTTTGAAGCGAAAATAAAAACTCCCTTTTACGGGAGTCTCTATTTTTAAACCCCGACTATTACTGAATAGTAATTTTCTTGGCTTGCTCTTGTTTGATCTTGCTGAAACTGATAGTAAGAACGCCGTCTTTAAGGACCGCCTCTACCTCATCTTCTTTTACTGGAACGGGCAGTGCTAGCGTGCGACTGAATTCCCCCCAGTAGCATTCCTGGATATGCCAGTTAATGGCATCGGTGTCATCGCCGCTTGAAAGCGTGCCGCTGATGGTTAAAATACCATCACTAATGCTGACATCGAGGTCTTCTTTATTTACCCCTGCTGTACGTGCTTTTACGATAAGTTTGACGTCGGTTTCGTAGACATCGACAGCGAGTTGACCAGGAAAATCATCTTCTGATTCTTCCCAGGCGTTCTCATCAGCTACAGGTGCTTGTGGTTGCGGCGCTGCCTGCTGACTTTGGCTGAGCTCATCGTCGTTCAAAAACGCGGCAGCAAGTTCATCTTCGATCAATAGATCATCATTTTGTTTACGGGCCATGATATCCTCCACTTTTCTCTAGGCTCTATTGACAAATCGTCCTTCACATTATAACTAACATTTACCGTATAATCAACAAAACGGTAATGCAAAACGTAAAAAGTACAATGTTTGGAAGACTGGCTGCGACAGTCTGTACACACCTCTGTTACAAGTATGGAAAATAGAGTCATTTTTATATGAAAATTGTAAATATAACATCGTTAGTGGGAATTTTGAGAGATTCACGGTTTGTCGCAAGTTGAGTCGGTTTTTTGCTTACCCATACGACTCGCGTAACCCTTACAAAGGGCTTGCAGGTGTTGGTGAAAGACCTGTTTTTCTGCAAAAAATAATCGGTAGTTATAAGTTTTACAACAGCCATGCTGCAGACCATGTTTTGACTGAACTTTCAATAGCTCTCGAACGGGCATTCTTGCGTTCTATGTGTTCCCTGCTAATTTGTATGTTCGTCAATGATCATACTACTGGCATGGGTTAAATACCTACATATCAGCTCTCGACTAATCGATCTCAATCTGTTAGGATAGATTGCAGCCACTCATTTGGAGAGGTGCCCGAGTGGTTTAAGGGAACGGTCTTGAAAACCGTCGTGTCAGCAATGGCACCGAGGGTTCGAATCCCTCCCTCTCCGCCATAGAAAATACCCCCGTTTAGGGGGTATTTTCTATGGCAAACATGAGTTCTACGTTTAGTCAAAGTAGAGATTGTGCAATTCACGAGAAGTCTACTGAAGGATCAGTGACTCCTTGATTTAAACGTTCGTTCCACCACCCCCAACGCCAGGAACGAAGCTACCAATGACAAAGTTGATGATCGCATAGGCCATAATGGCAATAATAAGACCTACAATGGCGTAAAGAATCGTGTTTTTGGCTGTGGTAATGTTGGTCGAATTACCACCAGAGACGACATAGCGAAGACCACCAATGACGATCATAATAACAGAGATAGCTCCGACGGCAAAAAGCATGACGTTGGTTATTGTTGTAAAAATACCAGCACTTCCGAAAAGATCGACTGCTTGGTTTGCCCCACGGGCTGAGTTTGCGCCGTCAATGATAGAAAGGCTAAAGGCAAAACTTGTAGGAGCGAAAACAAGGCTTGCTAGAGTGGCAACCGCGAGACTGAATGTCGGTATGAGGGCAGTCAATTTACGCATCATAATCTTCTCCCATGGTTTTAGACCATATAAATAGATTATAGCAAAAAATGATCAAAAAGTCTATGTCCCCCCTCTGTAATGTGCTACAATGAGTCAGCTAGTGAGGCGTACGTCGTACGCGTTTCTAGTTTTCAGTCCGGCATGGAGGAGTACCCAAGTGGCTGAAGGGGACGGTTTGCTAAATCGTTAGTTCGGGGAGACCTGAAGCGGGAGTTCGAATCTCCCCTCCTCCGCCAAGCCAAGTAGACGACTGTTACGGTCGTCTTTTTGGTATACTTTCTGTATGCCTCACAATTATTCAATCGAAGAACAAGAAAATATATTTTCTGAGTTTTGGAATAGGTTTAGCGCGCAGATTATCTCGGGAGACGGGGTCGCTGATTCGGAACTAACTTCTCGACATATCACTACGATAATACGACTACCCGTCAATGTAGCAACAACGATAAGCAATGAGTGTAAAGATATCGGTCTTTTTGATTATCACTATCCTACTCAAGACATTCATCTTACCTTAATAAATTTGGATAAACTACTAGGAAATCACAAAGATGTTGATTGGGATAAGCTTGGTCGGCGTATCTCTGACGAGATAGAAAATCTTCCTCATATGAAGTTCTCAGTTAAGGGTATTGGAGTCTTTCCTACGACAGTCTTTGCACAAGTATATGATACAAATAGCATGTTAGAGCTGTATCGTGTGAGTATCATCAAGGGTGTGAAGTCTTACCTAGCTATGGACGATACCACTGATGAGATACGAGCGGTAGTGCCTGGCGCTACATTCGCTAACATCGTTCGCTTTAAGGATAAACCAGATTCCAAGCTAGTAGAGTCAATTAGGAAGATGCACGGGTATGATTTTGGTGAGTCCGACCCTGTGAGTTTTGAAGTAGTTACAACAGATAGGCTACTCTCTAAGGGCGGTACTATCGTGCATAATATTATCAAGCTGCAGTAGACGTCTGACCTTTGAGTAGTCCCCAATCAAATACTTTACGAGAGTAAGGTATTTTTGTTTGTTTATAATACGAAAGATAGCTAGAGCGGTCGTCTCGCGGTTAGTTAAAGGCACTTGACTCAAATGTGATTAGTATATACAATAGTAACTACTATGAGTAACTATACTGCTACGGTTATAAAAACAGGAAATTCTTATGCACTTCGTGTGCCAAAAAAATATGTAGATGATGCGCAGCTTGAGTTGGGACAGAAGGCTACTATTCAGCTGCCAACTCCACAGCTAAAACAAAATCACGAACGAGTACAGAGTCTGCTCCAACAGCTCCAAGAGATTGGTGCTTATAAGGATATTGAGGATCCAGCCGCTTGGCAGCGCGAGGTTCGCAAGGATCGTTCTCTACCAGGAAGGGAATAATTCAAATGATTATTCTTGATACAAACGTATTCATTTATCTAGCAAATGGTGCACTTGCGCGCCATTTAGTCGCTAAAATTGACATCGCCCATGCGAGTATAACTAAAATTGAGGCACTGGGATTCTCGACCATACCTGCTAATGAGCTATTGTTGCTCAATGCATTATTTAGTGAGTCCTACGATCTCGATCTTACTGATTCTGTTGTTGAACGCGCTATTACACTTCGTCAGGCAAAACGAATGAGTCTGGGCGATTCGATTATAGCAGCCACGGCACTGGAGCATAATCTTGAACTCTGGACCGCAAATGTCGATGACTTTCGTCACATTGAAGATTTAAAGCTCGTTAACCCTTTGGATTAAAACTTAACCTGCTACAATGATTGTTCTAACCTCGTAGACAATTCCCCGCCAAACATAAACGCTATGATCTGTCATGGCGTTTATGTTTCTCAGTTAATAGTATTAACTTACAACATCTATCGATAACAATTGGGTGATAAAGCCCGGCTCTTGAGAATATTAACAGATAAGATTACTATTAGGTGAATAGACTTCAACCACTTAGCTTATAAGGAAAGATTATTATGGCGCCAGTAGCAAATTTATCGATGGACATTAATGGAAATGACGTTAATGTAACAAAGATTAATGGAGAAGATTACATATGTCTTACGGATATGTCAAAAAGCTATGGCTCTGAACGTGCTGTAGAGAGTTGGCTGCGTAATAAAAATACGGTTGAATTTTTAGGCGTATGGGAGAGTTTTAATAATCCAGAGTTTAATTCCCACGAATTCGTGGGAATTAAAAATCAGGCAGGGGCTAATAGATTCAATATTTCTGTCAAGGAGTGGGTTGCGGCTACTAACGCAAAGGGTATTATAGCTAAAACTGGCCGCTACGGCGGAACTTATGCCCATAAAGACATAACCTTCGAATTTGGTACCTGGCTTAGCCCAGAGTTTAAGTTGTTGATAATAACTGAATTCCAAAGATTAAAGGCAAAAGAACAACAACTTATTGAATGGGATTCACGAAGATACCTTTCAAGGGTTAATTATCAGCTTCACACAGATTCAATTAAAGAGCATTTACTTCCCTCTCTTGGGGAAGGCGCGTTAAAGCAGTACGTTTATGTTACAGAAGCGGACATGCTAAATCGATTGGTATTTGGGCAAACAGCGACAGAATGGCGTAAGTCAACCCCCAAATTAGCAACAGGGCAAAGAATCAGAGAGATCACGCTTCGTCTCAGCAGCTAATTATTATGGCTAATTTAGAAAGTTTAAATTCTTTTCTCATTGGTCAAAAAATTTCTCAAAGTGAGCGCTTGGATACTCTGGCTAAAGAGTCGATTCGTCAGTACGAGTCTCTAATTAAGCTTGACGACGCAGAAAATGACCAAAACAATAAAGCAATTGAATGAGGTTGACTGTTAGTACGATATTACATGTCTGTTAATGTATTTCTAACCTCGTAGACAATTCCCCGCCAAGCCAAGTAGACGACTAATGCGATCGTCTTTTTGGTATACTGAGCTTTATGAGCGAAATACTTGATGTAGTGAATGAGTATGACGAGGTCATAGGACAAGCCGAACGAGACGAGGTTCATCGTTTAGGATTGGTGTGTCGTTTAGTGTACGTATGTTTCTATACGCCGAACGGAGAGATTATTCTGCAAAAACGAAGTGATACAAAAAAGAATGATGCAGGAAAACTGACCACTACAGTTAGTGGTCATGTTGCAAGTGGTCAGGACTATCTTGAGGCCGCAGCTAGAGAAACTCTTGAGGAGTCTGGCGTAGAGGTTGAATCGAGTGATTTGGTGAGCTTGGGTGTCGTGAGGGTTGACTATGTTCAAGGTGCGTATTTGAGCAATGCAATGCGAGGACTCTTCGCCTACAGGTTTGACGGAAGCGTTAATAAACTTAAGGTTGAGGATACAGATGGAGCTGGCTTCGTCAAACTATCGATTGAAGAATTAGAGAAACAACTTGGCTCGGAGCCTGGTAAGTTCGCAACGGTACTTACTGACAGGGTTGGAAGAGACTTAGTCCAGGGGACTAGGAAGCTGCTCGAAGCTCGGTATTAGACTAACCTCCTTCTAACCTCATAGATAATAATCTCCTGCCAAGCATAAGTACTATGTGAAACGTGATGTTTTTGTTTTACGTATAAGTCGCAAATTTCAGTGTTTGGACTTTGTGTTATTTTTGTAGATTCCCGACCCAAGCGATACGAAGGCAATAATAAATAAAAGCGACATCGCGTAAGAATATATGTCCAATTGTCTTGAGATAAATTCTTCACCACAATACCAAGCTAGCACGACTGCGCCAGTTGCAATTCCAGCCGCTATCTTCCACGGTTTACTTTTTAGCTTAATTGCTCGCACATAAAGTGACACTGTACCAAGAACTATCAGCGTACCGACTATCAGATGTGCCCAAATAAGCCATTGTCCATGCATAAATTCCCAGTTTTGCCCAATTGATTTTCCTTCAGGGAATGGGACAAAAGATTCGCTGCCATACCAAGAGCATATTGAATTATTAAAAGAGCTATCAGTCCAATCGCATGCCTGTCAATTCTACTTACTGATGTTTTGTCCATGACACTCCATAATAGCAAACTGTGTATAGCGTGAAAGCAACTCACGTCTAGCCTCGTAGATGATCCCCCGTCAAGAAAATAGACCAGACACATTGTCTGGCCTATTTTCTTTTGACTTTATACGAGTTTTTGTCCTCAAAAACAAGATAGTATAAATACTTAAAAGTGAATAACCGCCCAACCCATATAGTCGGGCGGTTATTCACCTACTTCAGACTGATGGGTTGAACGGTCTTCTCACGCCTTCGCGCATTGCGCGAAGCGTGTCGGACCATGTCGGCGTGACGATCAGATCAGTCGTTTGCGACAGTTCGGCCTGTGGGCCGAAGAGATATCTCAAATCAACGATTCCATCCATGTACGCCAAGACATCAGCGCGGTCATCGACGAAATCAGTCAAACCAAGCCTTGCAGCGATCGGAGCCTTGTCGGCTCGGTGGAGGCAGAAATTCAGATTCGACTCCTGGAAACCCGTCTGAGAGAAGAATCCGTTACCTGCGAGCCACAGACGGGTCTTATACTCGATCACCTCCCCACACTTGGATATGATGAAGATGTTTTCAGCGCCGTACCACCGCACCAGTGTCGCGACCGCCTCGAACGAACCCGGAACGGAACTTGTCTTCATGAAATTGTCGGTACGGAATGATGTGTCTGTACCGTCGTTCTTCTGTGAGTCCGTCAGGACGCCACCGACATCTAGCCCAACCTTCCTGGGCATGTGATCACACTCCTCTATCGTGAGTGTTATCAACTATATCATGTATTCAGATATGAGCAAAAAATATACTAACGAGGCAGAATATTATAATTTTGCGAAAAGACATACGAAACTATTTCAATAGGCTCAACAAAAAAGCAAAAAATAATTGAACTAAATATGCTCATGCTATACTAAACGTATGCAACCAGATCGGAATCCTTCAGAGTGGCAGCAGCCACATGAAACTATCCCACAGGAGCCTCCTGTTAATAGTGGTCTTACTGTGCCACCTCCTGTACAGACACAACCTGTCGTTACCTTAACGCCAGAAGAGTTACCTCCGGCAAACATCGAGCAAATCGCAGCGCAACCCGTTACTATGTCTACTCCTTCCGATCCTGTCCAGAACTCTCAATCCACTGAATCGCCACAGAGTGATGAAATGGAGCCGATACGATGGCAGGCTCACGAATACATCCATCATGAAAAAGACATCAGCTGGTTCGTTGTTTTTAGTATTGTTCTAGTTGTGCTGATGGGTGTAGCTATCTTTTGGATGCAATCAATTTCGTTTGCTATTCTAGTGCCGGTTATGGCCGCGGCGTTACTCGTGTACTCACACCGTCCTCCTCGGCTTCTCGACTACACATTGAGTCGCCAAGGTCTTCATGTTAACGATAAGCTTTACCCTTTTGCTGAGTTTAAATCTTTCGGTGTGATTCATGACGGTCAGGAATATTCAGTTATGCTCATTCCCACAAAACGTTTTCGTGCGGGTGTCTCAGTGTACTTCCCGGAAGAAGCTGGCGAAGCCATCGTAGATATGCTCGGTGCTCGCCTGCCTATGCAAGAATTGCACTTGGATCTTATCGATAGAATAATTCGTAAACTTCGTCTCTAATCTTGCTTCTTTAGAGGGGGCCGTGGTACAATAGCCGATGTTCACTGCTCTTTTGGGCAGTCGAAAGCACCTTCTAGTTACACGAAAAGCGGCGCCATGCACGTTTTTGTGTGTGACACCGCATTTTGCACCCGTAGCTCAGCTGGATAGAGCGTCGGCTTGCGGAGCCGAAGGCCATAGGTTCAAATCCTGTCGGGTGTACCAAGAAAAAAGACTCATCGTTTGATGGGTCTTTTTTCTTGGTGACGGCTACTGTTTTATAAAATTTTTGGAAAACGGCTGTAACTACGGCGCGAAGTCGTCTAAATTATTTCTTTTCCTATGTACGTGAGCTGTCAAAAGGTTGCGTATCTTGTTGGTTGGAAGAGTCCCGTAGCTGGCTCGGCGTTTGTGGTTCAGCAAAATCTTGTGGACGCATCATACCCCAAATCATAATAAACACGACGAAGGCGATAAAGAGAAGGGAGAGGACGGTGCTGATAATGCCAGTAACGAGGCCGGCGATCGCGAGTCCGCGTCCTGCTAGCTTTCGCTTGAGCGCAAGAGCGCCAGTGATAATGGCCGGTATGCCCAGTAGCAAACCTGGGCCTGTCATAGAGACAATTCCGAGGACGAGCGAAGCAATGGCTAGACCACTTTCTTGTGATGGTTGAGCAGTACTGATGGTATGTTGTTTTTGTTCGGTCATAATAATTCCTCCTGGCGGAGAGAGAGGGATTCGAACCCTCGGAACCGTTGCCGGCTCACCGCTTTTCGAGAGCGGCCAATTCAACCACTCTTGCATCTCTCCAGACAATACGATTATACCAGATGTAGCAGAGGAGAGAATGAAAAATACGCCTGTCGTATACTAGAGATATGGAAGACTCAATTTTTACCAGAATAGTCAAAGGAGAAATTCCTTCGCACAGAATCTATGAAGACGAGAAGACTTTTGCATTCTTAGATATCCATCCTATTAACCCTGGTCACACGCTTGTAATACCTAAGACCCAGGTTCAGTTTGTGTGGGATCTCACGGATGAAGACTACGCAGCTGTGATGGAGACGGCTAAAAGGGTGGCTCTTCGGCTACGTAGTGTACTGGGTGCTACCTATGTTGGCGAGCAGATTGTTGGTATTGATGTACCACACGCCCACGTACAGCTTATTCCCTTTAATGCAGTGGCAGAATATAGACAAGTGCAGGATATGGAATCGGAGCCTGATCATGTCGCGTTGGCTGCTATGGCGGAGAAAATACGGTTTTAGTGGCTATCAAAATTATCGCTATCGGTAAAAAACACGAACCTTGGGTAGAGGCGGGAATCTCACGCTATGAGACGCGTTTGAAGCGTCCGTTCTTAACCGAATGGATACTTTTGCCACACTCCGCTCGCGAGGGTCTCGTAGCGCGTCAGGACGAGTCTGGGCGCATACTGACGCGCCTTAAACCTGACGATTATGTTGTACTACTCGACGAGCGGGGCAAGCTAGTTGACTCCCCTGCCCTTGCCCGATTATTGCTACAGTCGCTAGAGACTTCAAAAACGGTGGTAATCATTATCGGGGGTGCATATGGAGTTGATGAAACTGTTCACGATCGAGCAGACGTCGTATGGTCGCTTTCTCCTCTCGTCTTCCCCCATCAGCTAGTGCGTCTTATACTGACTGAACAGCTCTATAGAGCGCAGGAGATAGCAGCGGGCCACCCGTACCATCACGAATAGGACACCAAATTGACAATCTATAAAACTTATGTTATATTGAGAATGTATCTCAATAAAAACAAACATATAGCATTTATGATCTCCAATATTGTCAACATCTCTGCCGTCGTTATTAGTCTCGTTACTGCGAGTGGTATCTTTCTGCACGATACACGCGTTGACAGGGCTGCAACGACAGCTATTACTCTTCCAGCTGAGATAGTAGCCGACGCAACATCAAACGACAAACTTATGAACTGGGACGCACACACCCACGTGGAGCGTATGACATTTTCACAGACGGTGCGCGATTTACAGGGTTCCAACCCACGTATTCAACCTCGAAGTGACGATAAGAAGCATATGTTGCCAAACCGCGTCGCACGCGGCTATCATCCCTTTGATAGCTACAATCTCCCTCTGGTTTAGGGGGGAGATTTCTCTTAGCTTAGGACAGATAGTTCGGCCTCGAGCCGGTCGATCAGTTCTTTTTTCATCTCGAGTTGTTTACGCGACTCTTCTACAAGATGTTCAGGAGCTTTTTTCACGTAGCTTTCGTTTGCGAGGCGACCTTCGAGAGTGTTTACGAAAGCGCGAGTCTCCGCAAGGCGTGTTTCGAGGTTTGACTGATGCTCGTAAAGGGTTTCCTCGTTAAGATCGAGCCAGGCTTCGCGACCAGAAGCTGCAAGACGTAGGCCGCGTGGAGTGTCGATAGGCTGGATGTCTTTAAGGCGTGCCAGGTGCTTAATTAAGGCAGCGTTATCAGCTACTAGTGCATCATTTTGATACAGCATAACGTAACGCTCGTTACCAGGTAGCTCACTCATGACGTAACGGGCTTCAACGACAAGGTTTTGCAGGCGTGAGAACTCTGCAGCAGCGATATCATCAAACGCATGCGTGTCAGGCCACGCTGTAGTGACGAGTAGATCTTGATGCCAGCTGAGGGATTGCCAGATAGTTTCGGTGACAAATGGAGCGTACGGATGAGCGATTTTAAGGCTGATATCGAGAACGTAGGCGAGCATATCGAGGTTCTCTTCGATTTTACTTGCCTCAATAAACCAGTCGGCAACGTCATCCCAGACGGCGTGGTAAATCGTCTCCCCTGCCTCGGCAAAACGGTAGCTCTCGATCTGTTGCGCCGTCTCTTCGGCTGCTTGATTAAGCTGACGTATAATCCAGTGATCAGCCATGCTCTTAGGCTCGATAGCACGTGGCTGGTAGTTATCCCCTAGTTTGTCTTCGATGAAACGAGCAATGTTCCATAGCTTATTGCAGAAGTTGCGGCCGGCCATTACTTTACTAGTAGCAAAGGCCTGATTTTGACCTGCACTTCTTGAGGCGGTAATACCAAGGCGAAGAGCATCGGAGCCGTACTCTGCAACGAGTTCCATTGGGTTGATAACATTTCCCTTGCTTTTGCTCATTTTTTGACCATGTTGGTCGAGTACCATGCCGTGAAGGTAGACATCCTTAAATGGCGCCTTGCCAGTGCGGTAGAGGCCAAGCATTATCATCTTTGCAACCCAGGCGTATAGGATGTCATGCCCTGTTTCCATGACGCTGTTTGGGTAAAAGCGGGACATCGGACCGTTTGCGAGATAATCAGTGGTGATGTATGGCCATTGGCCGCTAGAGAACCATGTATCGAATGTGTCTTCATCTCGTAAGTATGTTGCATCATTTACAACGATAGTTTTCTCATCGACTCGATTGTCAAAGATCCAATCGTCAGGATCGTTAACGTTTTGGAAGGCTGGGATCGGAATGCCCCAAGGAATCTGGCGACTTAGGTTCCAATCGCGGAGACTTTCATAGTACTGAATCAGGGCAGCTTTCCTTGTTGCTGGAGTGAAGTTGATTTCGCCACTTTTAACAGCTTCGATCGCACGAGCAGCGAGCGGTTTTACGGATAGGAACCACTGGTCTTTAAGAAATGGTTGAATAATACTGCCACACTTGTAGCAGTGACCGACGGCGTGTTCGATATCTTCTTCGCCGCGACTAAGTTCGGCAGCTTCTAGAGCGCCTAGGACACGTTTACGAGCGGTTTCGATATCGAGACCCATAAACTGTTCTGGTGTGTTGATCATTTTACCTTGGTGGTCGATGACTTGGATACGCTCTAGCTTATGGCGCTCCCCCATTTCAAAATCATTAGGGTCATGTGCAGGAGTAACCTTAACGGCTCCTGTGCCAAATGTAGGGTCGACGTACTCGTCAGCGATAATTGGAATCTCGCGGTCAGTAAGCGGAAGCATGACGTGCTTCCCTATCAGGTCTTTGTAGCGCGCGTCGTCTGGATGAACAGCAATCGCAACATCACCGAACATTGTCTCAGGACGTGTGGTGGCGATGATGATTTCGCCGATCTTGTCCATCATGGGGTATGCAATCTTCCAGAGCTTACCTTTTTCGTTTTTGTGCTCCACCTCTATATCGGCAAAACTTGTTTGGTGAACGGTACAATAGTTGACAATCCGTTCGCCACGGTAAATAAGCTTTTCTTCCCATAGCTTCTTGAATGTTTCAAAGACAGTATCGATAACTTTTTCATCGAGCGTAAATACGAGGTCTTTCCAACTGGCACTTACCCCTAGCGCTCGTAGTTGGAGCTCCATATTGCCTCTGTTTTGTTCGACGAAGTTCCATACCTGGCTATAGAGCTGCTCGCGTGAAAAGTCGAAACGACTTTGACCTTTTTTAGCGAGTTCTCTCTCATACACAACCCAAGTTTCAAAACCGGCATGATCGGCTCCTGGGATGTAGGCAACATCCTTACCTGTCATGCGGTGATAGCGAATAAGAATGTCCTCAACCGCCCCCATAAGTGCGTGTCCTAAGTGTAGGTTCCCGTTCGCATTTGGCGGCGGCATAACGATACTGTAAGGCTCGCCCTTCCCTGTTGGGGCAAAAGCATCCGCTTCTTCCCACATAGCGTAAATATTTGGCTCATATTGATTTGGGTCGTAGATCTTGGATAGCTTCATAAGGGTGCTTTCGATTGATATTTACACGTGAAAAAAGAGCACAAACTATAACCTTCGTTTTCTTGTGAAAACGTGGATATTGTGTCCTCCAATGTTTTTCCTCGCGTGTTTGTTTCACTTATCAGTATACCATATTTTTACAGTGTATAATTGAGAATATGACATCGGTAGACACTTGCGAGCGACAGGAAGAATGGGACGAGGAAGTCCTGACACGGAATGGCCATCCACTCCAACTTTGGGGGTGGGGAGAAGTAAAAGCGGCACATAACTGGCGGGTAAGCAGAGTCTTTGTGAAGGAAGACGACAAGATCATTGGCGCGGCACAGTTGTTGATTCGTAAACTTCCATTTCCATTTAAAGCATTAGTATATGTACCCCGAGGGCCTGTAGCAGCAGAAGAGGTAAGGGAAGTAGTACTTGATACTTTGGCTGAATATGTAAAAGATATTTATGGCGCTGTAGCAATCTCTGTGGAGCCCGACTGGGAAAAGATGCCATCAGCGAAAGGGTGGATCCAAACTTCTAATACGATTCTTATCCCACGTACTCTTATTCTTGACCTAACCAAAACAGAAGATGAGCTGCTCGCGGATATGGCCAAAAAGACTCGACAGTATATTCGAAAATCGGGCAGTGAGTCTATTGATGTGCGTAGGGTAAAGAATAGGGAAGAGCTTGACGGATGTCTAACTATCTATAAACAGACTGCAGAGCGTGCTGGTTTCGGTATTCATAGTGATAAGTATTATCATGACATCTACGAAAAAATGGACGATTTTTCACCTGTCTTTGCAGCGTTCTCTGAAGGGAAGCCGATCGCATTCTTATGGCTCGCCATTAGTCAAGAAACGGCGTTCGAGCTTTATGGTGGTATGAATGATGATGGACAGCAGCTACGTGCTAACTATGCACTCAAATGGCACGTAGTCCAGACGATGAAAAAGTGGGGGATCGAGCGCTACGACTTCAACGGTCTCTTGAATGATGGTGTCAGCACTTTTAAACAAGGCTTTGCTTCGCATGAGGATATGTTGGCGGGTTCTTATGACAAGCCGCTCTCACCCCTTTACTCGGTATGGACAAAAGCATTGCCGGCAGGCAAGAAAGTACTCCAAAAACTTAAAAATCGTTGATTTTTAAACAACGAATATAAAAAGGAAACCTCATATATTGAAAGGTTTTCTTTTTATTAGGACTTAGTCTACGATTTATTCCAGGCTGTCTTGGCCATGGAGACGCTAGGAATCACTTCAAAATCGTAGGGATCTACAGGTTCTTTAACCTGTGCGTAGTAGTAACCGAGGGTTGCGATCATCGCGGCATTATCAGTACAAAGTGACATTGGAGCATATTCGATGGAAATAGGAATGCGAGCGGTCAACTGCAACCTCAGCTCTTGATTGGCTGCGACTCCACCTGCAATAACAACAGACTTTGGCAAGTATGCATCATAGGCCTTCTCTGTCTTATCAACAAGCGTTTCAATCGCGACATGCTGGAAACTAGCTGCAAAATCCGCTCGCTGAACGTCATTTAAGCGTGCAGGAAGCTCATGAGAGGGAAAAGTGTAATCTTCCCCTACCTCACGTTGAACAGTCCTTAGAACGGCTGTTTTGAGGCCAGAAAAACTAAAGTCATATGGGTTATGCAGACGTGCCTTTGGAAAAAGATATTTATGTGCGTTGCCTGTAGGAGCGAGCCTTGCGATTGCCGGGCCGCCAGGGTAGGGAAGACCGATGATTTTAGCTACTTTATCAAAAGCTTCACCGACGGCGTCATCTTGAGTTTGGCCAAGCAATTCATAGTCACCATGGTCCTTAAATAGCACGAGTTGTGAATGTCCACCACTGACGATAAGTGCAAGCATAGGGAATTCGGGCTGTTTAGATGGGAGAGTGAGGCCAAGATGTTCGGTTTGTTCAGTGATAAAGTTAGCGTACACATGACCTTCGACATGGTGGATGGGGTACAGCGGTTTATTTTTTGTAATGGCCAACGTGCGAGCGGCAAGGGTGCCAACAAGGAGCGAACCGACGAGTCCTGGGGCGTAGGTAACGGCAATAGCATCTATATCATCCCAAGTAAGGCTAGCGTCTCTAAGTGCTTGGTTAATGACGGGGTTTATAACCTCGATATGGCTACGTGCGGCAATCTCAGGGATGACCCCGCCGTAGTGGGCGTGAATATCTATTTGCGAATTAACGACATTACTAAGAAGTCTGCGTCCATCTTCAACGATGGATGCAGCGGTTTCATCACAACTGCTCTCGATGCCAAGTACTTTCATCTCGAAACAGTATAAAGCGCCCGTAGGTGTAAGTAAAGTGGTTCTAAAGTGTTACGGAACCTTGACGCAGGATGTCTATGACGTCTCCGCGTGGACGAATAATGGTCGAGGGTAGGGCGTCGGCAATCCGACCACCGTCAACATAAAAATCAACAGCATCGCCGAAATAGGTATACGCTTCGGCAACAGTAGTTGCCCCGGGCTTACCCGGTAGATTAGCGCTTGAAGTAATAAGTGGGCCGGTTTGCTCTAATACCCTTTTTATTCCTGGATTGGCGACAACACGCATAGCAATGTCACCTACTCCCTGATGAAGATACTCGTTGCCATTCATGATAAGTACTGCACTGAGAGGGTTGGGCCACCATCGTTTTACTTTGTCGATTTCGACCTGAGGAACTGAAAGTGATCGAAGCTGACGTGTGGTCGCGGCGATAAGCGTTCCCGGTTTTCGCTCCCGACTCTTTAATGCATACATTCTCCTTACCGCTGACTGATCGGTCGCCCTTGAAACGACGCCGTAAACGGTATCTGTGGGCATAACACCTACAGCACCTTGGTTAAGGAGGTCTATTGCTTGGTCGATAGATACAATTTTCTCGTTCATTATTTTTCTATCGTACCATAAACAACAGGGGTGGCACTATTTTTTGATAGAAGGTTGGGGCTCAAGCTCAAGAGCGTAGAGTGCGATAGCCATAAACACGAGGCTGACGTCACGGAACGTGATAGATAGGAGAGCTGGGTCGAGGATAACAATACCCCCGAGCATGGCTGCTGCTACAAGGGCTGCATACGTTAGTCGCCAACTACTTAATAGCCAAACGGCTAAAATTAGCTCAAGACTCGAGAAAATAGGAAGGATAGTTGTACCTGGAACGATATTTCGGATAACTTGAGGTAGGTATCCTATCCAGTCATTTGGAGATACAAACGCTGCGAGGCTTGCGTAGAAAAACGCAAACGCCAGTCCGATTCTGAGTATCAGTGAGACGATTCTTTTTTGGTCGAACGTTGTCTTCATATTATTGAATCGTTATGCTACCTTCATCGCTTGGGTTTAGGTGGTTATGATAGCTGAACGTTCCTTTCTTAGTGACCGTAAAGGTGACGGTCTGACCGATTGGAACAGCACCAATATTTAGGTCAGTATCGTCGGTGTGTGCGGGGTGAGGACCTGAGTCCATTTGAAGTTCCTGTGACGATGTATTTTTAACAGCGACAATATCACCCGACTTAACGGTCGTTGAACTTGGCGTAAAGCCACTTGCACTGTAGGTGATTGTGGCCGCAGCTGTTTGGTTGCCGGAGTTGGCTGTACTTGAAGAGGTTGTGGGGGTCTTTTGCATGGCGATATATGCTCCTAACGCTAAGGCGATGACGATGATAGCTCCTACGATCCACATGATTTTTTTGTTCATACTATAGAGCCTTCTTTCGTAGTTTTGTTGGGTGACTAAGTGTCTCGTAGCGAGGCGTGGAAGTGGTGGCAAAAATATGACGTATAACCATGCCACTGCCAAGAAGCCCGATCGCAATAATGGTGAGGATATTCACAATAGGAATAATAAGCAGAATCGAAACAATCAGTACTCCCGTTAGCATGACAACAAATGGGTGCTGAGCTGAGCGCATAAAGACTAGGCGGCCAGTGTAATAGCTGGCAAGCACGCCACTAATCAGCATAATGATTATCCAGGCAAACAGAAGAGTGAGCCCAACAAACACACCGATGACAGTCATAAAACTGGCAATAATAAGGACCGGCGCACCAATACAGGCAGCAAGGCCAATAAGTATGGTTGTGCCAGGCTTAGTGAGCGCCAGGTCAGTAAGGCTTTTAAGCTTGCGCGGGAAGAGGGCAAGGAGGGTGAATGATAGCGTAAGGAGCATGACAAGCGAGAGGATAATGCCCGGAACGGGATTCATCTCTGTTTGTTTTTGTCGTTCCTGTGGCTGTTTTTGAGTTATTGCACCAATGACGGATGCATCGGTAGCCTTTGTGAGTTGGTTGTGACTATAATAGGTAACACCGCCGCCAATCTTTGCATTAGATTGCAACTGAAGGTCATCGGTGTAGGCTTGTATGTCGCGACCAATAACACCATTAAGATTAACGGTGTTGCCGGCAGCATCAACATCACGCATAACCGCTCCATTTATGGTCGAAATATTACCAGCGGTTTGAAGGTCTTCTCCTACTTTACTACTCGCATCTACCTTGACGGTATTACCGACAAGACTAGCATTGTGGGCAATAGAGCCTGTAAGAGTGACTACCTGCCCAGCTGCGCGCACACTGCCGCTTACTGTGCCACCTATCTCTATGTTCATGCCACCGCAGATAACATCACCGTTCACCGTTGCGTTAATGGTAATATTTTGACCAGCACAGAAGACGTCACCATTGACAGTTCCGTCTACCTCTACATTATTACCCGCAATGAATAGCGTATGGTCAATTGTTTCGTTCTTCTGAACTATAACGTTATTACCGTTTATAAAATCTGCTGCGTAGGACGTTCCGGCGAATGCGAGTAGCGGAACAACCCCAAGCAGAAGCGCAAAAAGTATGATTCTTACTTTTTTCATATACGTGTGACCCCCTATGTTTATGATTTTAGTATATACGCGTTGTAGATATTGTGACAATGATTATAGCTAGACGGTGCTAAAATGAGAATATGAAACAACAGGTGGTAAAAGGGGTAAGAAAATTACTGCCGGAGACAGCAATCCGAGGGTTAGAAGAGGTGTATCGTCGAGGGCGCGTGCAACTTATTAGTGCAAAGTACGGTTATCCAGCAAAGAACCTCAAGGTTATTGCCGTGACAGGCACGAATGGTAAAACTACCACATGTAATTACTTAAATGAGATCTTAAAAGAAGCTGGTTATAAGACAGCAATGTTTACGACAGCTATTATTGAGGTCTCTGGTAAGCGCAACATTAATGATCTTAATGCGACTGTAGCCACTACTGAGCGTATGCAACAGTTTTTCCGTGATGCAAAGAAAGACAAGGTTGACTATGTAGTACTAGAAATAACCAGTCATGCGCTACAACAGCACAAACTCTCTACAGTGCCTATTGAAGTGGCGGTTATGACGAATCTAACGCAAGATCATTTGGACTATCACAAGACAATGGAAAACTACGCCAGGGCAAAAGGTATTTTATTTGCGAGCGATCCAAAGTTCATTGTGTTAAACCGTGACGACGAATGGTTTGATTTTTTTGACAAATACAAAGCATCGGCTCAGAAGATCACCTATGGCGAGAACCAAGAGGCGGAGGCGAGAATCGACCGCACAAAACTTTACAAAAAAGGTAGTGAGGCAACGATTGTTATCGATCATCAGACTAAAATTGAGCTGGCGACAGCACTTCCTGGTAAGTTCAATATCTACAACATGACAGCGGCGGCTTCTGCGGCCTACCTGCTCGGGGTGAGTGTTAATGACATTGTTGAAGGTATCGCCAATCTAGAGGGTGTGCCTGGACGTTTTGAGCGCGTCGTAGAGGGTAAAGGGTTCGATGTTATCGTTGATTACGCTCATACACCCGATGCGCTTGATAAGTTGCTTGAGTCGGCAAAAACCATTACCAAAAACCGTATTATATTGGTGTTCGGTGCAACAGGTGATCGGGATAAGGGAAAACGACCAATTATGGGTGGGATCGCAGCAAAGTATGCAGACAGGATCGTCCTGACGGACGATGAAAGTTATAGCGAAGATCCACAATCAATTCGCGATCAGGTTCGTGAGGGTGTAGAACAAGCTGGTGGATCGATTAAACTCACGGAGTT
This sequence comes from Candidatus Chromulinivoraceae bacterium, assembly GCA_035478595.1. NCBI lineage: Bacteria > Candidatus Babeliae > Candidatus Babeliales > Candidatus Chromulinivoracaceae > Candidatus Chromulinivoraceae bacterium. Next base: position 57,062 of record DATIJL010000001.1, on the reverse strand, counting down.
GGGTGACCGACGCGAGGCAATTGCCAAGGCGCTTTCGATCGCTATGAAGGGCGACACGGTGCTTATTACGGGTATGGGCCATGAACAATTCCGTATTGTGAATGGTGAACGTCTTCCATGGAATGACGGTGACGTGGTACGTGAAATCATGGCTAAAAAATAACTAGTAATAACTGTCGTGGTGAAGTGTGTAGTGAAGGCGAAGTGCAACTCGTTCGCCTAGCTTCTCCCAGAGTGAGTAGAGCGTTGGGTTAATAACTACATCGTAAGCGCCAATGTAATCAGTAACTTCTTTATTGAAACTTGTCTTAAATCGTCCTATGCCATAGTGCGGGTGATCGGAGTTATTGATTTGACTAGATGGTGGAGCGCCACAAAGATCGTGAATAATCGCTCCGCGCTCTTTTGCCCATGTAATAACTTCCCACTGCAAGAGGTGGCTCGCACCATAGGCGGTACGTTCTCGCACCGAGGCCCCATCTTTATAGGTGCTTTTTTTACCGAATATAAGAGCGAACGCGCCGGCAACCGGTTTATTCTCAAAATAAGCAAAAAATAATTGTCCAAGATTAGCTTCGGCATATCGCTTCCAAAAGCGAATATAATATTCCTTGTCACGTATGTTAAACGAATCAGCGGCCGTTTCGGCGAGCAAGTTATACATGATGTCGCAATTTTCATCAGTAGCCTCGACACGTTTTGTAATGACACCGTCGCGTTCAGCACGGTGAATGGCGTGGCGACCCTTTTGGTTGAGGTGAGCCATAACTGTGTCTAGATCTGGCGAAATATCAAGCGTAACAGTAGAGAAGTTTGGCTGGATTGGACGCACGCGCTTTAGACCTAGCTTCATAAGATCTGCGAGCGTCTCTTCTTTTTTCAGGAGCTCCGGCTCTATTTTGATGGCAAATACCCCATTTTTTTGCGCGAAGTTTCTAAGTGCAGGCAGAAGGTCGTCCAGCTGTCGGATGGTTGAAACGCCCGGGCCTTTAGGTAGATACCATAACTTCGAAAATCCAAACGGACGTTTCTCTAGTACGGTAATAGCAGTGTTACCAGCCATGATAAAACGGGGTGTCCATCTACCGAGTCTCTTTTGCTGTGCAAATTCATAACTCTGGAACACGTTGCCATGATCTGGGTTTGAGAGAATATGTGCATCCCAATCTTCAATTTGGTCTGGTGAGGCGAAATGTATGGTCATTACCTGTATTGTACAAGATGTATGAAAACAAGAAAACTAACCAGCATAAAGCTGCGCTAAATTGTAGAGTTGGGGTTGTTTTTCTATTTGAAATGCTACACACTAGATACAAATGAGTGAAGAACTGATAAGTGCATACGATATTCGCGGTACAGAAGAGACGGGCCTCACAGTTGAGTGCGCTTGGAATGTTGGTAAGGCACTTGCCGACTGGCTCCCAACTATCGGAAACGTCGTGGTTGTTTACCAGCCAAACCAAAAACATATTGCTGATGCTGTTGTTGAAGGTTTACGTCTTCAGGGTAGAAGCGTGGTGGATGGTGGTGCCGGCGACCGAGAAGCCGCTAAAACATACATTTCTACGGGCGGGCTTTCTGGAGCTGCAGTTGTGGGTTATGATGATCTTGAAAAAGTTAATACAATCGAACTCTACCGTGAAGATGCTAAACTGATTGACCTGGAAAACGGTCTTAAGCGAATTCGCGATGTTGTTTTGGCTGGTAACTTCGTTCCAGCTGCTACCAAAGGCGAACTGTTGAAGATTGCATAGAAGATAAAACAACAAAAAATTAGCACTCGCTGCTTGCAAGTGCTAATTTTTTTATTTACAATGAAGTTACGTAAGTAAAACGGAGGAAATTTCATGAGTACACCTATTAAACCTCTGGCGGATCGTGTCGTTTCGGTTCGAGAAGTTGCAAAGACGCAAACGGCAAGTGGTATTTATCTACCAGATAACGCAAAAGAGAAACCGGTCATGGCTGAAGTTAAAGCTGTCGGGCCGGATGTCAAAGGTATAAAAGTAGGCGATAAAATCATCTACAAAGAATATTCAACCACTGAGCTTAAAATTGATGGTACTGAATATCTGATTGTTAAAGAGGAAGACGTACTAGCTACTGTTTAACGAATATTAAGAGAATCGAACTAAATCTATATAGTGAGGTTTTTGTGAATAAAAGTAAGAGGAGTAGAAATGGCTAAAAAAGTTTTTTACGATGAAGATGCGCGCGCTCGCGTACTTGGCGGAGCGAAAGCGCTCTATGATGCAGTAAAAGTAACCTACGGGCCAAAGGGTCGCAATGTTGTTATCGCTAAAGGTTACGGTGGTCCAACAGTAACGCATGACGGCGTGACGGTCGCTGAAAGTGTTGATCTGCCAGAGAATGATGATGAAACGCTTGGCTACAAAGTAGGTGCAGAACTTATTAAGCAGGCTGCGAGCAAGCTTAATAAGGTGGCAGGTGACGGAACAACTACTGTGACCGTTCTTATCTATAACATCCTTAAAGAAGCAAACCGTCTGATTGCAGCTGGCCACAACCCGCAAGAGCTTCGTAAGGGTATTGAGGCTGCAGGCAGCGAGATTGTAAAACAGCTTGACGCATTGGCGGAGAGCATTGAAGGCAAAAAAGACCGCGTCGCTGAAGTTGCGACGATCAGTGCTGGCGATGCTAGTATCGGTAAGCTTATTGCCGACGTGATTGCTAAGATTGGTAAAGATGGCGTGGTAACGGTAGAGGCTGGCCAGGGTCTAGAGATGGAAGCTGAAGTCGTAGAAGGCTTCAGTCTTGATCGTGGATTTGTCAGTGCGCTTTTTGCGACCGACATGAACCGTCAAGAAGCTGTATATGAGAAACCAGCAGTTCTTATTACTGATAAAAAGATCTCAAGCGTACAAGAGTTCTTGCCGATGCTTGAAAAACTCGCGCAGGCAGGTAAGAAAGACCTTGTTCTTATTGCCGATGACATTGAAGGCGAGGCGCTAAGCGTGCTTGTACTCAACAAGCTGAAGGGTGTCTTTAATACTGTAGCCGTTAAGGCTCCAGCTTTTGGCGACCGCCGCAAAGAAATCCTCGAAGATATCGCGATTCTAACAGGTGCAACAGTTATTAGCGAGGATCGGGGTATTACATTTGAAAGTGCTGAACTCGATGTGCTTGGTAGTGCTCGCAAGGTGATCGTTGGTAAAGACGAAACGACCATTATTGAGGGTGCTGGCGACGCAAAAGAAGTAAAAGCACGTATCGCGCAAATTCACACCCAGGCTGAGAATGCCTCAAGTGAATACGACAAAGAACAGTACGAAAAGCGCGCAGCAGCGCTAAGCGGTAAGGTTGCTGTTATTAAAGTTGGTGGTGCCAGTGAAACTGAAATCGATGAAAAGAAGTTCCGTGTCGATGATGCTGTTGCTGCAACAAAAGCAGCACTTGCCGAAGGAATTGTAGCTGGTGGTGGTGTGACACTCGTTAACCTTTCTATGGGGATTGTTGCTGATGGTGCCGATAGTATCAGTGCTGGACGTCAAATCCTCAAGAATGCACTCAAGCAGCCATTCCTTCAGATCATGGCTAATGCAGGTCTTAATAGCGAGGCTCTACTTGCTCAGGTAGAGTCAGCTAAGCCAGGCTTTGGTGTTAACGTAAATGCTCCTGAAAAAGGTTTGATTGATGTAAAGAAAGAGGGGGTTATCGACCCCGCTCGCGTTACTAAGGAAGCTGTCCAAAATGCTGTTTCTATTGCCTCGACAGCAGCTACTATGGGTGCGCTAGTGGTGGATGTGCCAGAGTCTGAAGCTCCCGCTGCAATGGGCGGTGGTATGCCTGGCATGGGAATGATGTAGATCGTTGACGAATAAACAAAAAACAGATCCCAAACAGGGATCTGTTTTTAGATAAACTCGCTTGGTGTGAGATCGGCCGCGGGGAAGCCGGTATGGCAACCCCGCGGCCTCAGACCGACGTCAGTGCATCTGGTTCAGCGTGTGACCCATGTCAGTGACGATCCAGTGTGGCTCGGAAGCCAGGTGCGACGAACCGAGCCGCCACCACCTGCGTGCCTGCCGTAGCAGCGCTGATGAACTTCTTGTACTGATCGAGCTTACTCACGTCTGTCCAATCGGTCTCAGGCGCCTTGTTCCGGCGTTTTATTATAAAATAAATAATATGTTATGGCAATGATTTACGAAAGTATTACTTCGTGTCATAAGACTAGTCTTTGATTACGCGCCGTATAATAGAGGCGCGAATGCTGTTCGACAGCAGTGCTCCACATTCAGAGTATCTCTCTGATTTGAATCATGTCTGTTGCATTGGTCTAAGTCCGTGGCTATTATGGTAAATAGCTATTTTGCAAATCCATTTTTTACTCTAAGAGTCAGGAGAAAATAAATATGAATATAACGTCAGATGCCTTTATAGAGATAGATGCTCCAAGTAGCGAAGTATGGCAAGCGATCACCGATCCGATAATCGTAAAAAAATGGTTCTTCGGTACCAACGTGGAATCAGACTGGAAAGTCGGCAGCCCCATTATGTTTCGAGGCGAGTGGGAGGGCAAGGCTTACGAAGACAAAGGAATAATTCAGAAGATAGAAGTGAATAAGCTGCTTTCGTATACGCACTTTAGCTCACGAACAGGACAGGCGGATGTGCCTGAAAATTATGAACTTGTTCAGTTTATTTTGTCGGGAAGAGAGGGGGGAACAACGGTGGCCATCCATGAAGAAAACCTCCCTTCTGTAGAAGCACGAGATAAGTCTCTTGGTGTATGGAGCATGATTCTTACGAACCTGAAAAAGGTGGTAGAGGGTTAGTATTTAGGCTGAAAAAGCTTCGTCAAAGCGCCTGAGCCTATTATTATATAGTGCTGCATCGCTGTTATGATGGCAGGAATGCATGTAGGGGACGTAGGCTCGCAATTCCAATAGTGTTATGAATTCTCACTCAGCCCGAGCTTCTCGTGTAGGCTTTTAAGAAACTTTGGTGCCCACCAGTTGTATACACCAAGGATTCGCATGAGAGCTGGGACGAGAGCCATACGTACAAGAAACGCATCAATTAGTATGGCGATAGCAAGCCCTACCCCAATTTCCTGCAAAACAGCGATTCTCGATGTAGCAAAAGCGGCAACTACAACGAAAAGGAGAATAGCGGCGGAGGTAATAATCGAGCCAGTTTTTTGTAATCCAGCAAGTACTGCTTCCTCAGTGTCATGAAGTTTGTCATATTGCTCTTTAATACGACTATAGAGGAAGACTGAATAGTCCATAGACAGACCAAACGCAACAGCAAAGATAAGGACTGGCTGTGTCGCATCTATTGAGCCGACGGCTGTTAAGTGCAACGCATTTGCTAAGTGACCGTCTTGAAAAATCCAAACCAGTGCACCAAACGATGCTGTTAAAGATAAGAAGTTTTGGATAAGTGCCTTGATAGGGATGACGATACTTCCAAGCATAAGGAAGAGAAGTACGAAGAGTGTACCTGCTATAATCAATAATCCGTATGGCGCATATGTGCCAATAATCGAGAGTTGATCAGCTAGTGCGGCAGATTGGCCGCCCACTTGTATTACCGCGTCGCTAGGTTGTGAAACCTTACGAATTGTTGCAACCAAATCTCGCGCTTCTTGTGAGTCGGCGTCAAAACTTTGGTTAACGGCAATGAGCGCCGTGTCGCCATGGAGTTCAGAGGCGGTTCGACCTTGCATCTCACTATTACTTTCAAAATTCGAATACATAGCCTGGTATTGACCGAGATTAGTTACATGAGGAATGTTCATAACGCTATTTACGCTATTTACGCCGGCCAACCCTTGTAATTTCTGCACGTATCCGTATAAAGAGGCTATGTTGGCTTCACTCACAGGAGAACCGTTCGTCGTGTAGACGATCGTGATTGGTGATGAGCTAAAGCTAAAATCTTGATCTAAACGTTCGCTCACTTGGCGAACGGAGCTGTCAGTCGGCAGCACCTTATAGTCGGGTAGTGAGGGTTTGATATGAAGGAATGGAGCACCCGCAAATAGCAAAATAGCAATAGCGGCGACTGCAGTTACAATCGGCCTCCCCATAAAGAATTTACCCGTCTTATACCATATACTGACTTTATCCTCGATCCGCTCACCTCTACTAGCAGCTCGATCAACTCGACGTGCTGATCCAAATGAAAGCCAGTTAATACGTCGGCCAAGTAAACGTAAGAGAGCCGGCAGCACAACGAGTGCGGCGAGCATAGCAACAATAACAGTTGATGCGCTTGCAAGTCCCATACTTCGCAAAAAGTCGAGAGGGAAGACGAGTAGTCCAAGAAGACTCATGATAACTGTTAGTCCGCTAAAGAAAACGGTTCGTCCAGCAGTATGCATCGTGATAGCCAGAGCTTTTGACGTATCGTTCTTGTGTATATGCATCTCTTCACGAAAACGACTCACAATGAGGAGCGAATAATCAACAGCCAGTCCAAGACCTACTAACGTTACAATATTCAACGCATAAGTAACGATTGAGGTAAAATCAACGAGAATTCTTAAGGCAAGAAATGCACCAAGTATTGCAAATCCACCAAGGAGTAATGGAACGAGAGCTGCAATAACTCCACGAAAAACAATAACTAATAGTACAGCAAGTATCGTGAAAGAGACGACCTCAGATACCTTAAGGTCTTTATTGATCTGCTGTGTAATCGCATTATTGATGATAGCCTTACCACCGAACGAAATATCAAGTCTATCGCTCTTTATTTTGTCTTGCAAAATGGCAGCTTCACTTGCCTGGTGGTTATCATCTCCCTTTAATCCAACAAGTACGTAGGTACTCTGCTGATCTTTGGAAAGAAACGCTGGACTTCCTGTTGTGTAGTAACTTTCCATAGACGTAACGTTGCTGTCGGACTTAAGCGTGATGAGTGATTGCTCTACCTCTGCCTGGTAGGTACCGCTCGTCGTTGATCCAATATGACCACCGCTGAACAGAATGATCATGGACGATTGACTCTTACTAAATTGCTGGTTGATTGTCGCAAGAGCTTTTGTTGATTCTGAGGTGGAACTTTCGAAACCTCCGTTACTGAGCTTACTTGTTACGCTCAATCCATAGGTAAATGACACGACTATGAATATCATGGCAAGAATAAGAATAATGCCTGCATTACGTCTACGATGGAGGCCGAGGATTTTAAACAATTAGATATCTCCTTTATGTTACGTACAAAGTCTATTGTTGTCTTTGGAAACCATCGCTATTATAGGCTACTACGCGATAAGACGATAGACGAACAAAAAGAGCAACCGGCCAACTTGTAAAAACAAAAGGTGAGAGGTTGCTCTAGTATCCTAACCGTCGAATCTAGTGAGCTAAAGTTTAAGCAAGACTGTGGTTCTATGTAAGTCGAAAGTACGAGATGCTACGCGTTCTGAGGCGGGTTAGAGAGGTAATCAATCTCTTTAATGACGTCGAGAAGTGCCTGTGCACGACGAGCCTCATCAGCGATGTTGCGTGCAGCCTCGTGTGCTGGAGCGATAAGGGCTTGATCATCTGTAGAACGAAGTAAGAGCAAGTATGTATCGAACTTTTCTTCAGGTGAAACATTAAGCTTGTCGACAAGAGGACGAAGTTCGCTTAGGGCGTCTTGCTTGATTGTTTCAAGGTCACTAGGAATGGCTGGCACACTTGGCATGACAACTGGAGCGGGTGCTGACATTGGAACGGGCATCGTACTGGCAGGTTCCGGCTCCTCAATTGGCGCTGGTGGCACTGTCATGGGGTCGGGAAGAGGTGCAATAGGCTCTATTGGCGTGTCGCTAGCAACTGGCGCTGCAGCGGCTTCCTCGGCTTGTTGATTGACGCCAGCGAGCACTTTAGCTAGCTCTTGGTCGTCGCTAATTGGTTGCTGACTTGTTGGTTGAATATCCATGCCCACCTCTAATATTACTACTTATGCTTCTTTACTAAATACTGTATCATAATAGGAGCAGATGAGTAAAGAAAATGAATCCGTTAAGGGTTAAAAGTAGGGGGTGCATTCGGCATGTTGGATGATAATAATGTTTTAAAACAACGCGATCCTGAGGATGCGTTAGGGATCGCAGCCTCTCAATTTGAGCAGGCAAGGTTTGCAGTCGAGGTTTTGCATCCTGATCATGATGGCCGACAGATTGACCACGTTGTAGTCGTAGGTATGGGCGGCTCTGCTTTAGCGGCACTCTTGGCTAAATCGTGGCTTAAGAGTGAATTTACCATTCCATTTGAAGTAATTCGTACCTACGATATTCCAGAGTATGTAAATTACAATACGCTGGTAATTGCTAGTAGCTACTCGGGTAACACCGAGGAGACACTTGCCGGTCTTGAAGCCGCTCGAGCCAAATCTGCCCAAGTCGCTATCATCGCCTCTGGTGGTAAACTTCAAAAGATTGCGAGTGACAACTCGATTGCGAACGTGTCTTTACCGGCAAACTTTCAACCACGGATGGCTGTTATCTATAATCTCCGTGCCCTCATCGCAATATTGGCCCATTTTGGTGTTACAACCTTTGATCGTTTTGCCGAGATTGCGGATTGTGCTGACTGGCTTGGCGAAGAGACCTTGAACTGGGTCAGTGGCGCTACGACTGATAAAAACTATGCCAAGCAGCTTGCTCTTATGAGTGTCGGTAAAACCCCAGTATTTTATGCCGGTAGTCTTATGTCGCCCGTTGCCTACAAGTGGAAGATTAGTTGGAACGAAAATGCTAAAAATGTTTCATTTTGGAACGAGTATCCCGAATTTAATCACAACGAGTTTATTGGATGGACTTCGCACCCTGTAGAAAAGCCGTTCGCCATATTTGATCTTGTAAGTGAATTTGAACACCCACGCATCTTAAAGCGTATTGAAATCAGTGATCGCTTATTAAGTGGTCAACGCCCTAAGGCTATGGAAATCAAAATGAAAGGCAAAAGTGTTATTGCTCAAATGCTATGGGGCAGTATTTTGGCTGATTTTGTAAGTATTTACGTAGCGGTACTAAATGGCGTCGACCCAACGCCTGTACAGCTTATTGAAAAACTCAAAAAACAACTGGACGACTAAAAGCTAATGATAGTGTCGCAAAGACTCGATGGGGTCTTTGCGCGCTGCGCGAAGAGCAGGGTAAAGTCCAAAGATAACCCCAACTACGATGGATGTGCTGAGAGCTGCCACGGCGATTTGCCAGGTGAGGGCTGGGTTAAACGTGAGAAATGTACTGATAATAAATGCAATCAAATAGCCGCCAATATAACCTAAAATGCCACCAAGGATACTGATAATAAGTGACTCTACTAGAAACTGCATAACGATATTACCATTGCTAGCACCTACAGCCTTGCGAAGACCAATTTCGCGAGTACGCTCGGCAACGCCAACGAGCATAATGTTCATGATGCCTATGCCGCCTACAAGCAAGGAGATACTAGCAATAATGGTCATAACCACGGTGAGTGCGATAAAAAACCTATTTGTAGGCTGAGAGACTTGTTGACCAGAAAGCACGCTGAAATCCTGCTCACCAAGATGATTTCCCGTCATTTTACTGGTAATGTCGTTAATGATACGAGGTAGGTCATCTTTGTTTTTTGCACTAACATCAATTTGTTGAATTTGGGCCGTACCTTGGTGGAAGGTTTTTCCACTCTCAAGGCTTAGTATGAGTGTATGGTCGAAATCTATATTATTGTAGTTGATAGGGTTGTTCATCGGCTTTAAGATGCCAATGATAGTAAACTGCTGCCCGTTGGTGGTGAAGCTTTGTCCAATAGGTTGATCAGTTCCAAAGAGATCTACTGCGAGCTTGCTGCCAATAACGGCAGTATTTTTATTGGTTACGCTATCGATAAACTGACCATCGGCAATAGGCAGCTGTGCGATATCAGCAAGCTCTGGTGTCGTGGCGACTATCGTACTTTGCTTTACGGTGTTCGATTTAGATTTTAGTGTGCCGTTTATAACCATTAATGGTGCTGCTTTATCAACACCATTAATCTGATTAATATCAGACAGGTCTTGTTCGGTAATAGTACTAGTTGTGTAATTTTGTTCGATTGTAGGGTTTGCAAAACCCGCAAGGTCATTATGTTGTACGCCAGGACGGACAACGGCTATGTTGCCACCGAGTTCCTGTACTTGGTGTGAGATAACTTGGGCAATGCCACTGCTTAACGAAAGTATGACCGTAATGCTAGCAACGCCTATAGCTACACCGAGCGTCGTGAGTGCGGTGCGCATTCTGGTGAGACGAAGCGAATGGTAGGCGTTTTGAAAATGTTCAATAAATAATGGACGACTCATTTTTTCTTCGCTTTCGCTTTCGTTTTTGATTTTTTAGTAGACTTGGCGGTCTTGATTCGGCGACTTCCCATTGAAACCTTTGGTGCTGGTTTTTCAATAACGATCGGCGTCTTTGTGTCGCTGTCTATTGTGCCATCGAGCATGTGAATCACGCGTGAGGCATATGTGGTGAGATCGGGGTTGTGTGTAACCATAATAATAGTATTGCCGCGTTTATGAATGTCGGATAACTCTTCCATGATCACATGGCTTGAACGGCTATCTAGATTTCCGGTTGGCTCGTCTGCCAAAATAATAGACGGATTGTTTACAAGGGCTCGGGCAATCGCTACGCGCTGCATCTGTCCGCCCGAAAGCTGCCATGGCATATAGTACTCACGCTCTGAGAGGTGGAAGTTCTTGAGACTTTCGCTCGCTTGGCGTAGTCTCTTAGTACGACTCATACCCTTGTAGGCAAGGGGAAGGGCAACATTTTCTATAACAGAAAGCCGATTAATAAGATTGAAGCTTTGAAATACAATTCCAATTTGTTGGCTGCGCACACGGGCATGGCGAGCACTGCTCATTCGTTCTACTGATACTCCATCAAGAAAATACTCGCCACCGTTTGCACGGTCGAGTAATCCGATGATATTGAGAAGTGTGGTTTTGCCGCAGCCGCTTGGTCCCATTATGGTGATGAATTCGCCTTTTTCAATGACTAGATCAATTTCATCGAGCGCTGTTTGTTCGGCATCCCCCAATCCGTACCGTTTGGTAAGGCCTCTCAGTTCTATAACTGGCGGGGTTTTCGTTTTGGCCATTCTGTGTCTTATTATAGGTTTGATTTAAAGAGAAAAGCAACCATAAGTGCCGGTAAATTATACAACTGATATAATCTGGTAAAATAGAAAGTATTAGGAGAGATGGCCGAGTGGCTGAAGGCGCACGCTTGGAAAGCGTGTATGCGGGCAACCGTATCGCAGGTTCGAATCCTGTTCTCTCCGCCATGAAAAAATGACCACATATATAGTGGTCATTTTTTCATATATATACGAAATGGAGGTGTCTTAGTCGGTGAAGGCAGGATAATTCCATAATGTACGGTGTTGTCGATCGGCTCTGGGTTGCGTTAGTAGGTAGGTAGGGCTGTGATCGCTAAGTGTTTCATAACTTTCACTTCTATATATAGCGTTGTAAATAACAAACAGAACGCTATAAAGTGTTAGGTCGCATGTGGTAATTAAAACTCACAAAATATGCTTGAAAACCGGCTATATAGCGTCTATAGTCATATTCAGACACTATATATGTAGTAGTTCAATAAAAACACACATTTAGCAAGGAGGGTAACGTTAACGCTACGGGCGGTATCTTTCTTGCACCCTGAGAGACGGGGTGTGAGGGCAGAAATATAAATAATAAAAGTAGCAGGGGATTAGGGATGAGCGAAATTCATGTGGTAAAACGCGATGGCACCCGCGAACCATTTGACGCTAATAAGATCAATCTCGCATTGGTAAAAGCCAGCGAGGGTCTTCCAGATCAAATTCAAAAGGTTGTTCAGGTTGCGACCGAACTTCAGTTAACGCTCTTCGATGGTATTACGAGTGAGCAGCTTGATGAAGCAGTTATTCATACAGCGCTTCAGAATGTTAAGGATGATCCAGATTTTGATAAGATTGCTGCACGTCTCCTTTTAAAAAATATCTACAAAAACATTCTAGGTGATTATGTTGACGAAAAAGAGCTGAAGAAGCTTCACGAACAAAAATTCCCAGAATATATTAAGCAGGGTATTTCTGATGGCCTTCTTGATGAGCGTATGAACGGGAAGATATTTGATCTTAAAAAACTCTCGAAAGCACTCGATCCTTCACGCGATCATCTTAGTAAGTATCTCGGGGTTGTTACTAATAAGAACCGCTATGCGCTTCGTAAACAAAGCGGCGCTCCGATTGAAGTTCCACAGTTTACTCATATGCGTATTGCTATGGGTCTGAGTTTTAATGAGGAGAACCCAACTGAGGCAGCGATTGATTTTTACCGTCACATGAGTAACCTCGATTACGTTCCTGGTGGTAGTACTCGTGTAAACGCTGGTGGTTCTTTTCCACAGCTGTCCAACTGTTTTCTTTTGGAAGTTCAAGACGATATGGAATCCATCGCAAAAGGCGTACGAGACGTTATGTGGATTGCCAAGGGTACTGGTGGTATCGGTATTAGTCTTAATAAGCTTCGTGCTGCCGGCAGCCCGGTAAAAACAACCAATACCGAGTCGACTGGCCCTATTCCATTCATGAAAATGATCGACACGGCCCTATTTGCTGTATCGCGAAAAGGCAAGAAGGCTGGCGCAGCTGCATTATATATGGAAAACTGGCATCTTAACTTTCCACAATTCCTGGATCTTAAGCAGAACTCGGGTGATCCATATCTTCGTACGCGTCTAGCGAACACAGCAGTATTTATAAGTGATGAGTTTATGAAGCGCGTGCAAAAAGACCAAGACTGGTATCTGTTTGATCCGGCTGAAGTCGCAGATTTACCTGAACTTTACGGTGAAGAATTTTCAGCTCGTTACAAAGAGTACATTAAAAAGGCTGAAAAAGGCGAGATGCGTGAGTTTAATAAGACAAAGGCCCGCGAACAATTCCGTCAGATACTTATTACGCTTCAGGCAACAAGTCATCCTTGGCTTACCTGGAAGGACACAATCAATGTTCGTGCTCTCAACAACAATACGAGTACGATCCATCTTTCAAACCTATGTACGGAAATTACCTTACCGCAAGACCAGGATAATACTGCTGTCTGTAACCTTGTGAGCATTAACCTTGCTGCACACCTTAAAGAGGATAAAACATGGGACTGGGAGCGTCTTGAGGCAAGCACGCGTAGTGCCATCCGCCAACTCGATAACTTGGTAGATATTACCAACACGCCAATTCCAGAGGCAATGCGTTCCAACACACAAAACCGCGCACTTGGCCTCGGTATGATGGGCTTTACTGACGTAATCGAAAAACTGGGCTACAGTTATGAGTCTGAAGAGGCTTATGACCTGATGGACCAGTTAGCAGAGTTCATTAGCTACCAAGCAATTGATGAGTCGGCAGATATGTCTAAAACCCGCGGTACTTACCCAACATTCAAGGGAAGTGGTTGGAGTCAAGGTATTCTGCCATTCGATACACTCGATAAATTGGCAGAAGACCGTAAGGTTAAAGTAGAGGTTAACCGCAAATCTCGTCTTGACTGGGACAAGCTTCGTATTAAGGTCAAAAAGGGTATGCGCAACGCCACGTTGATGGCTATCGCGCCAACGGCTAACATTGCACATATTGCCGGCACGACTCCTGGCCTTGATCCACAATTCGCTCAAATCTTCTCTCGATCAACTCTTAACGGTAAGTTCCTCGAGGTAAACGTCAATCTCGTACGTGACCTAAAAGAACTTGGTCTTTGGGATAATGTTAAAGAAGACGTGCTTCGCTTGCAGGGAGACGTCCAACAGATTGAACAGATTCCACAGCGAGTAAAAGATGTATACAAAACTAGTTTCCAACTTAGTCCGTATGCCTTTATCGAAGTTGCGGCGCGTGCACAAAAATGGGTTGACCAAGCAATTAGCCGCAATATGTACCTTGAGACACGTGATATTGATGAGTATGTAGATATTTACAGCTCGGCCTGGAAAAAAGGCCTTAAGACAACCTACTACCTGCACGTAAAACCACGTCATCAGGCAGAACAAAGTACCGTTAAAGTAAATAAGGCAGAAACTCTCGGTGGCGGTCAACGCAAAGCCGGTTTCGGTTTCACTAAAGCCAAGCAAACAGTTTAGAAAAAAAGGGGGGAATAACACCATGGCAAACGCAAGCACAATCATCAATGACGAAATGACACTTGAAGAAAAACTAGCTGCAATCGATGCTGCAATGCAAGCGGCTCAAGATCAAGCTAACGAAGAGGCTGAACAGAGTGGTCAAATGGCTGCTCCGATTGATCCGCAAGATTTTCTCATGTGTGAAGGCTGTCAGTAAAAAGGAGAATACTCTATGTCAAAGATTTTAGGTTCAGGAATTCAGGACGGGTTGCTCCTTAAGCCAATCAACTACCAATGGGCATACGACCTCTATAATCAGGCCGTTGCTAATACATGGTTTCCAAATGAGATCCAGCTTGGTCAGGACCTCGCCGACTGGAAAAAAATGAGTGACGAAGAGCGTCATGCACTCGAGTTCCTTATGAGCTACTTCAATCCAAACGAGTTGCTCGTAAATAAAGCTCTTGCTTTTGGTGTTTATCCATATGTTAACGCTGCTGAATGCCATCTATATCTTGCAAAGCAAATGTGGGAAGAGGCGAATCACTGTATGAGCTTCGAGTATGTGCTTGAGACATTCCCGATCGATCGTGACAAAGCTTACGCTGCTCACGTCGAAACGCCAAGCATGGCTCGTAAAGAGGAGTTTGAGACAAAATACATCAAACGTATGACCGAGCAAACACTCGATATTACCACAACTGAAGGTAAAAAGGATTTCATCCGAAACCTTATTGCCTACAATATTATTCTTGAAGGTATTTGGTTTTATAGCGGTTTCATGGTTGCGCTCAGCTTCCGTCAGCGAAACCTGTTGCGTAACTTTGGAAGTTTAATTGACTGGGTAGTTCGCGACGAGAGTCTACACCTTAAGTTTGGTATCAATCTCATCTTAACCGTACTCGAAGAAAATGAAGATCTTCAAACGGAGGAGTTTGCGGATGAAATCAAACAGATGATCCTAGATGGTGTGGATATGGAAGAGCAGTACAATAAAGACCTTCTACCAAATGGCATCTTGGGTCTTAATGCTGACTACATTAACCAGTACGTTAAATATCTGGCTGACCGCCGTCTTGAAGAGCTTGGTTTTGATGCGCACTACAAGGTCTCAAACCCAGCTAAGTGGATGGCTACCGCTAACGATACACTGGAACTTGTGAACTTTTTCGAAAGCACCAATACTAGCTACGAAGTAAACGCTGGCGATACAAAGAGTAAATAAGACGAACACATAATTTACAAAGCGGGCGTGGCGTACTAGCCATGTCCGTTTTGCCCTCAAGGAGATTGCATGAAAACAGAGATAGAAGTCAAGTTTGCAGATATCGACATCGAGGCTATTCGGCACGCACTTAAAGAAGTGAGTGCCGTGTGTGAACATCCAATGCGCCTTATGAAACGCGCCCTAATTGAGGAACCTCACCACGAAAAAGAGCATTCTTTTATTCGCGTGCGCGATGAGGGAAACAAAGTTACGCTGACATTTAAACGGAGAGCGGACACCGCCGCCTCGGCAATAGATAGTGTTAAGGAGCTCGAGGTAGAAGTGAGCGACTTTGATAAAACAGTTGAGATTTTCTCAGAGGCCGGTTGGCACTACAAAACATTTCAGGAGAGTAGGCGTGAGACCTGGATGCTCGACGGTACAGAGGTAGTTATTGATGAGTGGCCATGGCTTAAGCCGTATATCGAAATTGAGGGCGAAAGTGAACAGGTTATACGTGGCGTAGCGCAAAAACTTGGTCTTTCGTGGGATACTGTCATTTTTGGACATGTCGATGCTCTATATGAGCGTGAATATGCATTTAAAAACGGTATTCGCGGTGTTATCGATCTCCCTGAAGTACACTTTGGTGCGCCTCTTCCGCATGATTTTTCTCCTAGAATGGGAGAAAAATGAGTGCGCTTCAGAGTTTAAGCGAAGTTCATCGCTCTATTTCCATACCACCGTCAAACGCGTCGTTTATTCGTAAACTACTCGCGTTTACTGGTCCAGGCTATTTGGTGGCAGTGGGCTATATGGATCCAGGAAACTGGGCAACTGACCTTGCCGGCGGCTCCGCATTTGGTTATTCATTACTCTCTGTCATATTACTTTCGAGTGGGTTCGCGATGTTTCTTCAGCACCTGACGGTCAAGCTGGGGATAGTGACAGGCATGGATCTAGCGCAGATTTGTCGTAAGCTCTTTCCTTACTGGACGAACGTCCTGCTATGGATAATGGCCGAAATAATGATCATTGCCTGCGACTTGGCCGAAGTTATCGGAACGGCCATTGCACTTGAACTACTTTTTCATGTTCCACTTCCTATAGGCATTGTTGTAACGGGGCTGGACGTGTTACTGCTATTATTTCTTCAAAAGAAAGGCTTCCGCTGGCTAGAGGCGCTGGTTAT
The DNA here is from genome assembly GCA_035478595.1 of Candidatus Chromulinivoraceae bacterium. Taxonomy (NCBI): domain Bacteria; class Candidatus Babeliae; order Candidatus Babeliales; family Candidatus Chromulinivoracaceae; species Candidatus Chromulinivoraceae bacterium. The sequence goes on along the minus strand of DATIJL010000001.1, from coordinate 40,562 downwards.
TGCGCTCATTGCCATTGTGGTTATTTGTTTCGGACTTGAACTTATCTTTTCTCAGCCACAAATAGCACCTCTTATGATGGGCTTTATACCGGTCCGTGAGCTTTTTACTAACAAAGAAATGCTTTTCATTGCCGTGGGAATTCTTGGTGCAACTGTCATGCCACATAATCTCTATTTACACTCTGCGGTCGTACAAACTCGTGCCCACGAGCTGCATAAAAAGGGCAAAAAAGAAGCGATAAAGTTTGCAACAATCGACTCATCTATTGCACTCTCGTTAGCCTTTTTTGTAAACGCGGCCATTCTTATTCTTGCAGCCGCCGCCTTCTTTACTACAGGACACCATGACATCGCAGACATAGACCAGGCATATCGGCTACTCACTCCGCTATTAGGCGTGGGTATAGCGAGCGTGTTATTTGGCGTTGCTCTTCTTGCTTCCGGACAGAACTCTACAGTAACCGCTACACTGGCGGGACAAATTATCCTTGAAGGCTTTATGAATATAAAACTGAAGCCATGGATCAGACGGCTTATTACACGTTCGCTTGCTATTATACCGGCAGTCGCTATTGCTCTATTGTTTGGAGGCTCTGGGCTTTCACGCCTTCTTATCTTTAGTCAGATTGTTCTGAGTTTACAGCTTCCGTTTGCCGTTTTGCCGCTTATCTATGTAACGAGCAGTAAAAAACATATGGGTCAGTTTGCAAATCGGACTTGGCTAAAAATGGTTATTGGAGTTATTGCTGGAGTTATTATTTGTCTAAATAGCTGGCTTATCGTCTATATAGTAGCAGGGGTGCAGTAGTTGAGAAGTCTTGCACGGGCCGTGCGTACCTCTTCTTCCCTTGATTATCTTTATTGGTGAGGATGGTGGGCTCTTCAATATACCGTACTTCTTAAGCAAACCGGGCTATAATAGATATATGAAAACCAAACTTCTGATCTTTGGTATTACGGGAGACCTTAGTACTCGTAAACTCCTTCCTGCACTCAGCTCTATTATTCGTGCCGGGGTGGCAAAACCACTGGAAATTATTGGCGTTTCGCGTCGCGAGGTTAATGTCACTGAATTATTACGATCATCTCTGGACGATAGTGTACTCGAGCCATACATCACTGTGTTTACTATGGATATGGCCCGTAAAGTCGATTACGACAGGCTTAAAGAGCGGATCTCACTAAACAATGATGAGCAGCTCTTAATTTACCTCTCAGTTCCACCTACTGCAGCGGGACAAATTGTCGACTTTCTTGGACAGGCTGGAATAAACACACCGAACGTTAAATTATTATTTGAAAAACCGTTTGGAGTTGATTTAACCTCCGCGCGTGATGTAATTTCGCGTACGGCACAGTATTTTAATGAGACACAGATTTACAGGATTGATCATTACCTTGCTAAGGAAATGGCACAGAACATCGTTGCTTTTAGAGGAGGTAATGCGTTATTTGGCCACGTATGGAATGGCGATGCGATTGAGAAGATCGAGGTAGTCGCTCTCGAGAAAATAGGCATAGAAGGACGCGCTAGTTTTTACGAACAGACGGGAGCATTGCGTGACTTTTTGCAAGGTCATCTGATGCAATTACTGTCACTTGTGCTTATGGATATTCCGGCTAATTTTGATTGGAATACCATGCCTGAACAACGGTTATCGGCCTTAAAAAGTATAATTTCCGCCGATCCACGTCAGGCGGTGCGCGCTCAGTACGAGGGCTACCAACATGAGGTTGATAATCATGGAAGTCTCACCGAGACATTTGTATCGTTGCATCTTGCTTCAAGTGATAGAAAGTGGAAGAACGTTCCTCTCATCCTCACTACCGGAAAAGCGATGAACAAAAAAAGTACCGAAGTACGAGTGTTCTTTCGCAAGTTTCACGATGCGCAGAGCAACTGCCTTGTATTTAGGATTCAGCCGGACGAAGGAATCGAGATTGAGCTCTTTACAAAGAAACCTGGTTACGAACGCAAGTTTGAACGACAGAAGCTCAATTTTTCGTACGCAGAAGACGATATCTTGCCTGATGCCTATGAGCAAGTACTCGTGGATGCCATCGCCACTAAAAAGAGTCTCTTTACGTCTGGAGATGAAGTTTTGGAAAGTTGGCGTGTTTTACAACCCGTCTTGACTAGTTGGGAAATGGCCGATCAACCGTTGTTCATTTACCCAAAGGGATCGTCTACACATACCATAAGTAGCGTATAATAAACAACATAGACGCTACATATAGCGTTATGATGAATAAATGTGCTATAATGAAATCCCATGGAGAATTCATTAATTCATGGGCGAAAAGAAAAATATATTTTTGTAACTGGGGGTGTACTCTCGGGGGTAGGAAAGGGCATTACCGCTGCTAGCATAGGTGCCGTACTGCAAGCAAAAGGTGCTGTCGTTTCAATTCAAAAGTGTGACCCGTATCTCAATGTAGATGCGGGCCTTTTGAATCCTGCGGAGCACGGAGAGTGTTTTGTTACTAAAGATGGTGCCGAAACGGATCTCGACTTAGGCCATTACGAACGTTTTTTGGATATAGAACTAACGCAAAAAAACGCCACACTTTCGGGCCGATTATTATCAGAACTTATTGCCGACGAACGCGCTGGAAAATTTGGTGGGAAGACAGTACAACTCGTGCCGCATCTTACACAGGCTATCCAGCGTGCTATTTTAAAAGCAGGTGAAGGCAGTGATGTCCACATTGTGGAAATAGGTGGCACGGTGGGGGACTATGAAGGGCTCAGCTATATTGAGGCAATTCGTGAGTTTGCCCAAAAGGTAGGTCGTGATAAATGTTTGTTCGTGCACGTGGTGTACGTACCGTTTATTGGCACGAGCAAGGAGTTTAAAACCAAACCAGCTCAAAATGCACTAAATGATCTCCGCGGTTTTGGTATTGTTCCGGATTGTGTCGTAGTGCGTACTGACGAACCAGCTCCTGTTAGCGTTGCCAAAAAAATCAGTCTATTCGGTGGCGTTCCAGAGGAAAACGTGCAGCTTATGCCAAATGTAGATACCGTTTTTCGTATTCCTCTCATTATCGCCGCTAACGGTTTAAACAAGATGCTTACGAACTTCTCTGGGCTTCATTCGACACCTGATTTTTCATCGTGGGAAAAAATTGTTCATGCACAAACTAGTAAGCCAGAACAAACCGTAACGGTTGGTCTCGTAGCTAAATATATGGATAATGAGGACACGTATCTTTCTGTAACGGAGGCGCTCAAATCGGCTGCGTGGGACCAAGAAGTGGGTCTTAAAATTCAGTGGATTAATGCCGAGAAGGCAACCGAGGATGATTTCTCGCAGGTAGATGCACTGTTGGTGCCAGGTGGCTTTGGTTCGCGTGGCGTTGAGGGTAAGATTGCCGCTGCGCGCTATGCTCTTGACCATAACAAACCATACCTTGGCATCTGTCTTGGCCTTCAGACGGCAGTCATTGCCGCTGCACAGAAAAGTGGTCTTAAAGACGCACATAGCAATGAATTTAATGACACTAAACAGAATGTCGTTTATATTATGGAGGGTCAAGAAGGGAAGGAATCAACCGGAGGTACCTTGCGTCTTGGAAATTATCCAGCCCGACTTGTGGAAGGTTCGAAAATTGCCGGGTTATATAACTCCCTCGACATTATCGAACGGCACCGCCATCGCTATGAGGTGAACCAGAAATTTATGCAGGATATTGAGAAAGGTGGCGTTTCAGTTAGTGGCTACTCTCCTGATGGCAAACTTGTAGAGTTTATAGAGGCGCCAGCTAATGATTATTTTGTTGCTACGCAAGCTCACCCCGAATTTAGAAGTCGTCCTACTCGACCACATCCGCTTTTTTTGGGTTTGATCGCAGCAGCTAAAAAGAAGCAGTAGCGTCAAACTTAGAACAAATATAGGAATGTCGATAAGCTTGTCGACATTCCTATTAGCATAGGTCTAGAGACTTAGGTCATTAGTATAGCTAAGCGAGTAGAAAAGCTTTAAGGCGCTTGAATCATAGCGAATACGGCCACAGTTATTGTCGCCATCGTCTATTTGCGTATCGACATTGCTTGCGACTGCCTGGGTAACGCCGGTGATAATGAGGTTTGTACCATTGTATAGTGTGCCGCAGCTCGATTTTGTATCGCCGCTATAGTCATATGTCCACGCCGAAGTAGGCAAATAACTTGTCGATGGGGCGGCAGTTAAATAGGTAGAGAGTCCTGGGAGATCTGCAACGAGGTTCTGAATAGTAGGACTACCACCGGGAACATTTGGATCGATAGCATTATCTCGAGGCCACGATGCCCATTGCTTCTCAGAGGCATAAGCACGCAGGCCTTTCTCAATATTCTTTAGGTCATCGGAAACTACTGCTGCTCTGGCACGGTCCTGAAAGCCGTTATAAGCTACGATCGTAATAGCAGCTAGTAAGGCGATGACAATGATAACGATAAGCAGTTCAACAACAGTGAAACCGCTTGTGGTTCTTTTCATACTATTCACTATACCACCATGAGCGGGTTGTTTTGTATGGACTTGACATTAGTCCTTAAAAGTGCTAATGTTTAAGTAGGATAAAAGGCAAATAAAAACATGATCGAAGACGAAAAAACACCTGAAATCACAAGCGACGATATGGACACCCTACGTGTACTCCTACATACAATTAGGGGAATTAGTCCGGTTTCAACAACTACCGTGTTTGCGCCAGTTGAAGACGAACAGACCGACGAATAACTAAATTGTGTCTATCTTTTTGCCTCTGTTATAATACAGGGTGATGGATACAAAAATTTCTCATGTTATTAATGAACTTTTTGGTGTGACTCAACCAGTCACCCTTACTCGCCCAGACTCTCAGTTTGGCGACTATGCAACGAATGTTGCTATGCAACTTGCAAAACCTCTCGGTAAAAATCCACGCGTAATAGCCGAGGCTATTACCGCTAAGCTACGTGAAACAGGTGATTTCTCTGAAATCACGATTGCGGGGCCTGGCTTTATAAATATGCGTGTTACTGCACGGTCTCTCGCCGATGCGCTTCAGAACAGCTGGTCTACTGAATACGGAGCGAATAACGATGGTGCTGGCAAGACGGTTGTTGTAGAATACCCGAGCCAGAACATGGCTAAGCCATATAGTATCGGGCATCTCCGTCCGGGTAATCAGGGCTGGGCTGTTCGTCGACTCATGGAGACTACTGGCTGGAAGGTGATTACCGATAACCATCTGGGCGACTACGGTGCGCCATTTGGTACATGGGTAGTTGGCTTTTTAAAGTTTAGTAGCGAAGAAGAGCTGGCCCGTGACGGTGTCTACGAACTGGGTCGTGTTTATATAGAGACCAAAAAAGCCCTAAAAGAAGAGAAAGAGCGCGGTGAGCATCTACTAGCTGACCAAGTGCAGGAATGGCTCATTAAACTTGAAAACGACGATAAGCAGGCAAAGGCGTATAGCAGGCGCTTCAACGACATTTCTTTGGCCCATATTCATGAAATTATGGATCGGCTTAAAATAACGACCGATTACGAATACGGCGAAGCATTTTTTGCACCCAAGGGGAAAGATGCAGTGCGAACGTTGATAGATTCTGGTGTTGCAATTAAAAACGACGACGGTTCTATCATTGTGCCGCTTGATGAATTTGGTTTTGATGTGCCACTTTTGGTCCAAAAGTCCAATGGTGCTGCTTTGTACGCAACAACTGATCTTGCGACGATTTTATTCCGCGAAGAACACTGGCATCCCGACCGGGTTATTTATGCGGTAGGCAGTGAGCAGCAGTTCTACTTTACACAGTTATTTGCCATGGCCAAAAAACTTGGTATAAAGACGGAGCTCATTCATCTATGGTTTGGTATGATTGATCAAATCAACGAGGACGGTATGCGCGAAAAGATGAGTAGTCGCAAAGGTGTAGTGCTTATGGAGGAGTTGCTAGATACTGCAGAGGAAAAGGCTCGCCAGCTTGTAAGTGATCGCGACGTTAGCGAAGAGGACATAAAGAAGATTGCGCTCGGTGCTATTAAATTTAGCGATTTTGCAGCTGACCGACGAACTAACATCTTGTTCGACTGGAAAAATATTTTTGCATTGACTGGTTTTAGCGGACCATATATTCAGTATGCCGCCGTACGTGTAAACAAAATCATCGATGACAACAAGATGATTGAAACGAGTCCTCAGCTGGACTATGATTATGAGGCCGAAAAAACAGTACTTGCAAAATTACTGGAATATCCAGAGATTGTCCGTCTAAGCGCTCGTGATCTTGAACCTCACAAAATCGCAACATACCTGTATGAACTTGCACGTGAACTGAACCGTTATTATGAACAAACGCCAGTTGCAACGGGTAGCGTGACGGATTTGCAAAAATCCGCACGTCTAGACGTGCTTAAAAGAGTGAGTCATGTATTTACTCAAGGGCTGGATATACTTGGCATCGAAGTGCCTGAAAAAATGTAACATTTAAAAAAGGGGGCTCATGCACAAAACAGACAAGGAGTGGCGAGAGGTTTTAACGCCGGAGCAATTTGCCGTACTTCGAGAAAAAAACACTGAAGCGCCATTTAGTGGTGAATACGATGGACTATATGCTGATGGCATATATGCCTGCGGTGCGTGCGGTCAAGTTTTGTTTGATAGTAAGACTAAGTTTGATGCGCAGTGCGGCTGGCCAAGCTTTTACGATGCAAAGCCAGGCAGCGTGAAGTTTCATACTGACGACACGCTCGGAATGAGTCGGACGGAGGTTACTTGCTCAAATTGCGGCAGTCACCTAGGCCATATATTTGAAGGCGAAGGTTTTGACACGCCGACCGACAAACGATATTGTATTAACTCGCTTAGCCTCAAGTTTACGCCTGATAAACGCTAAAGTTTGGCGGAGAGGTACGGGGAGTATATAGTAGAAGCATGAGTAAGCAAGCAAAAATCTTTTGGGTAGACCTGGAAATGACAGGTCTTGACGCGAATAACGATCTTATCCTTGAGGTCGCGGCTATTGCAACGGATTGGGATTTTCACGAAATTGCAACGTATCAGGGAATTGTAAAGAATGAAGATCTAAGTCTTGAGGAACGCCTTGCGGCCAACAGCGTTTTTTGGGATGCTAATCCCGAATCTAAAAAAGGTCTACTGGCGCAAAATACACACGGTAGAGATCTTTTAGATATAGAGGAAGAGCTTCTAAAGTTCATTGGCGAGCACTATAAAGAAGATGAACCAGTTTTGCTTGCTGGTAATTCGATTCATATGGACCGTCGTTTTATCGTAAGTCAGTGGCCACGTTTAGACTCGAGACTTCATTATCGCATGCTCGACGTGAGCGCCTGGAAGGTTGTATTTGAAGGTAAGTATGGTAAAAAATTCCCTAAGCCTCAGACACACCGTGCTCTCGATGATATCCGTGGCAGTATTGAAGAACTAAAATACTACCTGACGAAAGTACACGCTAAGTAGCTCCTCCTATGACACACAAAGAATTAGAACAATATCTGCTTAGCTTTCCTAATACCTGGCTTGATTTTCCCTTTGGCGAGGGAACGTCTGTCTATAAAATAGGCCATAAAGAAACAGGAGAAGGTAAGCTTTTCGCAATCATTACTGATAACAGCAAGCCACTTCGTGTTAGTTTGAAGTGCGACCCTCAGCTCGCACTGGTACTACGTGAAAAATATGAAACCGTCATACCAGGTTATCATTTGAATAAGAAACACTGGAACACAATTATTTGCAGTGGTCAGTTATCCGATGATGAGATTAAAGATCTCGTTCGTTTAAGTTACGATCTTGTCGCAAAGGATTAGCCGCTAAGCGCTTGTTGCACTGAAATCGTTAAACTGTTTAACGAGAGGGATGAGATTGGTGTTGGTTGATGAAAGATAGTCTTTCATCGATTTGCTGTTTGTTGAATTATAAATCTTTTTCATGAGTGCCTGAACGGTGGCAAGTTGGTAGCTCATCTCACGCGCATAGGTTCGGTCAAATACGGCATTGAGCCGAGCATCCTCAAGTTTGGCGCTTAAGTCGGTCTCTGCCTCTGATGTGACGATGGTTTTATCGAGCTTTTTAATATCGAGACCATTGTTTTTTAGTGGTGTGGCGATGTCGCGGTCAGCATTGGTAAAGAAGATGACTAGGTTACTGTTCGTACCACTTAGTGAGTTGCTCTTGATGTTCTTTTGCGCGGTCGTGGCAACTGTGCTGAGTGATTCTATCCGGGCGGTAAGATGCTGCATGTCAGTAGTGGGGCCACCACCACCTCCGAACAGCATAAACGCACCGATAATAACCGCTAAAAGCCCGCCGCCTATCGCTATCATAAGAAATAATCGATTACTAAGCCCATTTTTTTGTGACTTCGGCGCAATCTGATTAAGGTAGTCAATAGAATATTGTGGCTGTGGGGTTGGTGATGGTTGATTTGGTTGCTGCTGATTTTGATCCGGATACATTGTATCTTTATTAAACCATGCCCAGCTCAGGCGGGCAATAAGCTAACGGTTTAAATGCGTGCCCGACCTCTCTTATAAACAGGGGTAAAGATGGTATAATTAAAGTATGCAGGATGCCAAGGAAGAAGTACGGGCGCGTCTTAATATCGAAGACGTCGTTGGTGAGTACGTTCAGCTTAAACGGGCTGGGCGTAACTTCAAAGGTCTAAGTCCGTTCTCTGGTGAGAAAACTCCAAGTTTTTTTGTGAGTCCCGACAAGCATATTTGGCATGATTTTTCCTCAAATAAGGGTGGCGACATCTTTAGTTTTGTCATGGAGGCTGAAGGAATGGATTTTCGCCAGGCACTTGAGCACCTCGCTCGAAAAGCTGGCGTTGACCTTAGCCAGTTCGAGTCTAAAGATAGTCGTGAGCTTTCGCGGCGTAAAAAACGGCTGCAAGAAGCGCATGACTTAGCAGCAAATTACTATCAACATAGCTTGCTGAAGAACCGACATGCACTCGAATATGTGTTTAAGAAACGAGGTCTCTCAAAAGAGATTGTTCAGGAATTTAAAATTGGCTACGCGCCAACAACAGGTGATGCGTTGGTGCAGTTTTTAACTAAAAAAGGTTTTAGCCGCCAGGAACTTGCTGATGCTGGTCTTACCAATCGGTTTGGTGGTGATATGTTTCGTGGTCGTATGACTGTACCGCTAATGGATGGAACGGGACAAGTAATTGGGTTTACGGCCCGCATTCTAGCAGACGATCCTAACGCACCTAAATACCTTAATACGCCGCAAACACTTCTATATGACAAAGGACGTCACGTGTTTGGATTATCTCAAGCAAAGGAAGCTATTCGCACCAGTGACTACGCGGTTATTGTTGAAGGTAATCTAGATGTTGTCAGTAGTCACCAAGCAGGTGTTAAGCAGGTGGTTGCCACAGCAGGGACGGCTATGACCGAAAACCACTTGCGTGCTCTTAGGCGGCTCACTGGTAACGTACGTCTGGCATTTGATGGTGATAAAGCGGGCGTCGCGGCGACTGAACGTGCCATTCCTATCGCCAGCGAAGCTGGAATAGAACTGACCATTATTACGTTACCTGGTGACGCAAAAGATCCGGACGAGCTTATTCAGAAAGATCCATCGCTTTGGCAACAGGCGATTGATACGGCACAACCTGCAGTTGATTGGATTTTAGACCAGTATTCTCACCGTGAAGACATCACAACAGCAAGTGGCAAACGAGCGTTCACGACAGCTGGTCTTAACGTGGTGAGGGGTCTTTCGGACCCAGTTGAGCGCGATCACTATGAAAAAAAGATTGCCCGTATGGTCGGTTCATCACTTGAGGCGGTTCAGGCGAAGCTGGCTGCGGGCGGTAAAAGAGAAGTGAGCGAGCTAAAGTCTGTCGTTGATCACTCTGAAAACGCGGCGCCGGTATATGATCATATTGATACAGTACTTGGTTTGGCACTCGGTGTACCACGTTCGCATGATCTGTTTGAAGGGTTGGACGTCTCTATTTTGGGTGCTGACGCTTCACAAGTGGTAGCCCGGTATCTTGCTAGTCCGGAGCGAACACCGGTGACCGATACGCCAAAGGAGTTGCAAAACTTCGATGACTATGTGAAAATAATATTATTACGGGCCGAGAAACGATATGGCAATTGGAACGAAAGCGACCAATATTTAGAAATAGCCAAACTGCTCCGCCAATATAAAACCGAACACGAAAAAAACCAACTCGAACAGCAAATTGAACAAGCGGAACATGATGGCCTTGTGGCTGAAGTGGAACGCTTGCGCAGGCAACATTATGAACTTATAAAGGAGATAAAGCGTGGTCAAAGATAGCGATGTAACGAAGCCAATTGTTGATGAAGAGGATGACGACCAGGTTGTTGATGCCAGCGGCGGTCCGCTCGGTGATCTAGATGAACCGGCCATTGATGAACTGGTAGATGAAGAAGAAGATGATATCGATACGCTAAACAGCGGCGAGTACTTCGACGACGTCAGTGATGACAGCGTACGACTTTACCTCCGTGAAATTGGTAAAATTCCTCTACTTTCTGCAGAAGAAGAACTGGCATTGGCAAAAAAAGTGGTTGCCGGTGACAAGCGTGCAAAGGATAAAATGGCTGAGGCTAACATGCGTCTAGTAGTGTCCATTGCCAAGCGCTATAGTGGCCGTGGTCTTGATTTTCTTGATTTGATTCAAGAGGGTAACACCGGTCTCCTTCGCGCCGTCGAAAAATTCGACCCGGACAAGGGATTCAAGTTTAGCACCTATGCTACCTGGTGGATCCGTCAGGCGATTACTCGTGCTATTGCCGATCAAGCGCGTACTATTCGTATTCCAGTACACATGGTAGAGACGATCAATAAGCTGCTCCGCACGCAGCGTCGTATGACTCAAGAGCTCAACCGCGAGCCAACTATCGAAGAGCTAGCAAAAGAGCTTGAGATGGAGCCTGAAAAAGTAGAGTATGTCATCAAAATCAAGCAAGATATTACTAGCCTCGATGCTGGTGTTGGGCGAGATGGCGAAGACGAAGACAGTGTCTTGGGTGACTTTATTGAAGATGAAGATGGTGCAACACCAGAAGAGTCTGCAACTAGTCAACTCTTGAAGGAGCAGGTTCAAGCAGTACTTTCAACTCTTTCAGAGCGTGAACAAAAAATCGTTAAGATGCGCTTTGGTCTTGAAAACGGTAAAAGCCACACGCTAGAAGAAGTAGGGCAGGAGTTCGCGGTTACTCGTGAGCGTATTCGTCAAATTGAAGCTAAGGCGCTCGCCAAGCTTCGTAAGCACAAAGATGCCAAGAAGTTGCACGAATACCTGAGTTAAGAAGTGATGATATAAAAAACTCCGCCTACCGGCGGAGTTTTTTATTGGTTGTAAAATTCGATATCTTCGCAAACGTTATTGAGCTGTTTATGGAGGTTATCGAGATCCCCGTCGTTCATAATAAAATGGTCGGCGATAGCAATGGGCCCACCCTTTTCAAGGTTTTCAATTTCCGTCCAATCTCGTTGATCGGCTTCGGTAGCACTGAACGGTCGTTCAGGTCGTTCAGCGAGCCGACGATGACGTAGGTGTCGTGGCGCAACAACAGCAACGGTTGTAAGCTCACCCGGAAACTCATGTTTCATAATTTTGTATTCGCTCCAGGTATAAAGACCGTCGGCGATAATACGATGCTGACCGGCTTCGACAAGCTCGTGAATTTGCTTAATAATCCGCTTAACTACAAAGTCGTTACCCTCTTTAGCGCGAATATCTTCGCGGAATTTCGTTTGGCTTTCTGGAGTGATTTCGATTCCTTCTTCGCGCATCGCGTCATAGATGACGCCACCAAAATAAACTTTTGGGTAACCTTTTTCGGTTAGGTACTCAACTGCTGTACTTTTACCACTGCCAGCAAGGCCGACAAAGGCGATAATCTTAACATTTTCGTAGTGTTTCATCGACCCTTAGTATATCAAAGAGTCTGACTGCTACCTATACCTCTGATGCATGCTTTGCGAGGAAGGCGGTGATAACTTCGATTGACGAATCCATATGAAGGTTCTCAACGACAAGCTCAGCCTTATTAGTAACGCCGTATAGGCCAGCACTCTTTTTAAGACCGTCTAAGAACTCCATCTCTTGTTGGATCGCACTCGTTTCATCTGGGTCTGAGGTGTCAGTGTGATCGAGGCGTTTATCTTTAGGAACGGTAATCTCAACAATATGCATCGAATCTTTCCCAACTCGTTCCTCAATCTTTGTCAAAAGCTGTGTGTCGTAGACGCCATCGATGACAATAAGCGCATCCGATTGAGCGTTATCGACTGCAGCAAGTATTTCATTATGGACAGCTTCGGCAGCCGTCTTAAGACCCAGGGCTTTGATCCAGTCGTGTGCGCCTGTAAAACCTTCGCGATGAGCGAGAAAGCGGGCAATATCCCGACTTCGTAAAAAGGTGGCGCGGAGTTGTTTACTGACAGCAAGGCCGATGGCTGTTTTACCAACGCCGCTTTCGCCAGTGATAAGCAATATGTTCACGCGTACTCCTTATGTAAGTGACAGAATTTAGATTATAGCATAACTGCTGTAAATACAACTATGATGTTTTTGTACGCGTAAAATCATTTCAACAAAAGAAAGAATACGTCTATACTAGGACGGTGAAACATTTATCCTTAGCTACAGATAGTGAACTAGCGGTGGCGATTAGCGCCGACCTGCAGGAATTTGCAGAACGGTGGAAACAAAATAAAACAATTGGCAACAGAGCGCCTATCGATGCATATTGCGACGTACTCCTGCGTGGTGGTAAAAGACTGCGCGGCGTGCTTGCGATGCGAAGTTATTACGCACATGGCGGCAAGGACGATGTCGTGGCACTTGGTGCGGCCCGTGTTTTTGAAATTATTCAAACATCTCTTCTTATTGTTGACGATATCGCCGATCGTTCACGACTTCGTCGAGGTGGCCCATCGGCACATATCCTACTCGAAACGTACGCAAAAGAGCATAATCTTAAGGGTAACGCACTTCGCTATGGCGAGGTTCAAGCGATGAATGTTGCATATTCTGGTCCTCCACAGGCAATTATCGAGCTTTTGACACTGCCGGTAGATGCAGCGATTGCGAGACGTGCAGGTGAGCAGTTTAATGAAAATGTTCTGGTTACTATTAACGGTCAACTGGACGATGTCTTTAATGAGGTAACGCGGAGCGAGCTCAGTGAAGAGGCTATCGAGTCGGTACTGCACCGTAAAACGGCACATTATACGTTTTTAAGTCCGATTGAACTCGGTGCACAGCTTGCGGGCGCCATCGGAGTAACGAAAAATCTGTATGATTACGCTATTCATGCGGGATGTGCGTATCAAATTGCCGATGATATTATTGGTTCATTCGGTGCGACGGGTGAAACGGGTAAGGGGAATAATGATGATATTCGCGAAGGTAAAATAACGCTTCTGGCATACTATGCGTTACACCATGGTGATAGTTTGCAGAGAGCTACGCTTGAGTCGGTCTTAGGGAATGAAAACGCCACCATTGAGGATTGTGATGGTGTTCGCCATATCTTTGAAGTAACGGGTGCATTAGATTATGCAAAAGAGCGGCAGATTGTACATGAAAAGGCTGCTCTGGCAGTACTTGACGGTGATAAAAAAACCGACACCGCTTTCATTCAGTACTTAGCACAGCTGGCTGACTACCTAGTCAACCGTAAATCCTAGTAAAACTGATATACTAAAGATATGAAACGTCTGGTTGTTATAGACGGTAAAAGTGTTTTTTATCGCGGTTATTATGCAATGCCCGGTCTGTCCTTACGTGATGGGACGCCGACTGGTGGTGTCTACGGTTTTGCCAGCCTGGCTCTTGAAGTTATAAAAAAGCTCGAGCCTGATTATGTTGCTGTTGCCTGGGATAAAAAAGGAACAAGTATCCGCAAGCGACTGGAAATGTTGCCTACCTATAAAGCCGGTCGTAAAAAACCGCCTGAAGATTTTTTTGTACAGTTGCCGCTCTTAAACGAACTGCTCGATGCCTTTAGCTGGCCACTCTACGAACTAGACGATTACGAAGCCGACGACATTATGGGTGGTTTTGCTGAAAAGGCAACCGAGCAAGGAATAGAAACCTGCCTTATCACTAGCGACCTCGATATGCTTCAGTTAGTCGGTCCGCTTGTGCATGTGTATGCTCTTAAGAAAGGATTTACTGACATCGAACAGTACTCGCCAGCCTATTTTGAAGAAAAATACGGCATTAGCGTTGATCAGTTCCTCGATCTTAAGGCTCTAAAGGGTGACAATAGCGATAATATTCCTGGTGTTCCGGGTATCGGTGAAAAGACTGCGATCCAGCTTTTGCAAGAGTTTAAGACACTCGATGGTATTTATGAAAACCTCGAGAAGGTGAAACCAAGTGTTGCTGCAAAACTCGAGGCAGGGAAGGAATCAGCTTATCTGAGTAAAAAAGTAGCTCGTATTTGGTGTGATGCGCCCATTGACTTAGATCTTGAAGCAATGGACGCACATGATCTTGATACGGCTAAGCTTGCTGATTTATTAAAACGATTCGAGTTCCATTCATTAGTGCGTCGTTTACCTCAGCATATGCAGCATAACGACTCTGCACAGAGTAGTCTGTTTGATATGCAAACGTCGCCGTCGGTTGTTCCTATGCTAAAAGAGGTAGAGTGGCCTGTCGAACTTACCTGTAGTAATGATGATACGGTTTTTATTCATTATAACGACAGTGAGCTTTGGTTATCACTCGATAAGACGACATTCTCGCGTCGTCCTTTCTCGAGTATCACCTTGGAATCTTGGCACGTGCTTGAAAAAACTAAGCTGATTGCTTACGACATAAAGGCCTTCTATCATGTCGCGCACGATGAAGGAGTAGAATTACATTTTAGCGATATCCATGATATTCGCCAAGCAGCGTTTTTGATCGATCCGCTTATGCGAGATCGTTCAATTAGTGGTCTTTCTCCATCGGATATTAACGAGTCAGATGCTGCGCAGACCATGGCCGCACTTTGGTCGATTTACGAATCACAGCTAAAAAGTTTGGATGACGTGCCAAAGGTAGCTAACGTTGCGCACGACCTCGACTTTCCACTTACCTATATGCTTTATCGCATGGAGCAGCAGGGTATTAAAGTGAATAAAACATTGTTGCTTGCTATGAGTGAAGAGCTTGCCTCGGAGCATAGTGAGCTTGAAAGCCAGATGTATGAGATGGTTGGTCATGAATTTAATATAGGTAGTCCGGCGCAGCTTTCCGAGGTGCTATTTACTAAGCTGCAACTTCCGATTGCTGGTATTAAAAAGGGTAAGACAGGTTATAGCACTGGTCAGAAGGAGCTTGATAAGCTGCGTGGCCAGCACCCGATTATCGAACTCATTGAACGTACGCGTGAGCTTGCTAAACTCAAAAATACCTATGTAGATACTCTCCCGTTACTTGCGGACGAAAACGGGCGAATCCACACAACCTTTAACCAGGACGTTGCAAGTACGGGTCGGCTTTCTAGTACTAATCCGAATCTTCAGAATATTCCCGTTAGAAGTGATCTTGGTCGTCGCATTCGGGAAGCGTTTGTGCCGGAGCAGGGGAATGTATTCGTAAGTGCCGACTATTCTCAGTTTGAACTTCGCCTTGCCGCAGTGCTTGCTGGCGATGAAAAGTTGATCAACGACTTTAATGACGGTGCCGATATCCATACTAAAACGGCCAGCGAGGCTTATGGAATACCACTTGAAGAAGTGACGAAAAACCAACGTCGCGCCGCTAAGGTTATTAATTTTGGCGTGTTGTATGGCATGAGCCCCCATGGTCTTTCTGCGGCAACTGGTATGAGTTTTACTGAGGCAAAAACGTTTATTGATCAATACTTTTTGTTACGAGCGCCGATCCGTCAATTTATTGATGCCACACTTGAAAAAGCAAAAAACGAAGGCTACGTCGAGACATACTTTGGTCGCCGCCGTCCCACGCCAGATGTTAATAGTAGTAACTTTATGGTGCGAGAGAGCGCCAAGCGCGCTGCAGCAAATATGCCGATTCAGGGGACGGAGGCTGATCTCATGAAGATGGCGATGTTAGAGGTAGATGAAAAACTAGGTGATCTTGGTCAGCAAGTACTGCAAATTCACGATAGCATTTTAATTGAATGTCCTGAGGCAAACGCTGAAAAGGTAGCTAACCTTTTAAAGGCAACGATGGAAAATATCTACCCAGAGCTAAAAGTCAAACTAAAAGTAGATGTGACGACTGGTAAAAATTGGGGAGTTTTATAGAGTTAAATAAAAAAGACCGTTTTGCGGTCATTGAGTGGTCATTCCCGGCCTGAGAAATGAATTCAGGCCGGGAATGGCCGACTATCTTCACGAAGGAGAGCTAGTCGGTCTTGGTTTCGTCACCACTCGAAGTCATCTTCACCGTATTTTGCTTCACGCGTGATGCGGATGGACACTTCTTCGTCGGATGGGGGACTGCCACCTATCGGAGATCCCGCCTTCTTCTGCGGTTATGCGCGTTCTTAGCACGCATCTGCGTCTTGAAGACCTCCCACGCATGGTTGAACTTCGCGCGGTCAAGGATGGCCGCATATTGTGGTGCGATCTGCCGTGCGTAGATCATGCCGGACTCGGTGATGATGTGCTGATAGCCGCGACTACCGAACAACTTGTCGAACTGGAGACTCGAATCGGTAACCAGAGTCAGTAGATACTTGTCAGTGGTGGCTACGCGTGGTTCCAGCAGGCGCTTCGGCGGCCGCCTCGTTCCCTTGATGATCTCGCCGTGTCGCATTGCCAGCGTGATGAGCTGGGTGTTGCGGGCAAGAAGCTTACGCTGACCTTCACTTACGACGCCGGTCAGGCGTATTGCCGAGAAGATACTACTCCCCGGTCGGGCGAGTATGTCGGGCCTATCCTCGCGCAGCCAGGTCATTCCGAGTAGGAACGTGTCGAGGAGCTGTTGAGCAGACGGTGGCGTAGGCATTGATGGACCTCCTGGTGCGAATGTGCATGCCCAAACCTTATCTTTTATATAATATTTACAGATTAATTTCAACTCTTTGTATTGACAAAAACAATATTGATGATATGATGGATTAAAGTAATAGAGCTTGCGCTTAAAAAATCAACACAAAACAACGGACAAAGATAAATGCTTGGATTGACTTTTAGACCAAAAAGTGATAACGTAAATAATATGTATAGAGGCAACTCAAATCGAATCGTCCCCGTTATCCTCGTTCTTGTCGTCATTGCGATCGCTATCGCGGCACTTGTATCTGTGGGACGCATGCTACTTAGCGGTAATGCGCAGCCGGCCGCTAGTAATCCTGGTCGCGACGCATTGCTTTCAACCTCTGTTGATCATAGCGTTCGGATGACCGTACGCGGTCCGATTGTTGCTAACGAGAATTTTCATTCATATCAAGTAGTTATTAATCCATTTAGCCGTGCCTTGACAACTTACCAGGGTTATTTAGAGCAACAAATCGATGCTAAAAGTTATGATAATAATACGCAGGCCTATGAGCAGCTAGTATATGCGCTCGATAAGGCAAATCTTATGACTGGTGACGAACTGACCGGTGACAAGAACGACACCCGCGGTGTTTGCGCAACAGGTCTTGTGTATGAGTTTGAAGTTTTGCAGGGTGATAGCACAGTGAAAAAGCTGTGGACGTCTAGCTGTAAAGGATCGCCTGGTTCGTTTAAAGCCAGTGTTTCTCAGGTTAGTAGTCTATTCTTAGCTCAAATTCCGGATCAAAAAACACTGCTTTCTAAACTTAACCTCGGCACAAATAGTACGCTTAGTCTATAATAGACAATGTGATACGAGGAATTATCTTTGACTGCTATGGCGTTCTCGTACATGGCAGTCTTTCTTATTTACGGTCCATAACGTCGGCGACTAACCGTCAGGCTTTTGATGATCTTGCTCATGCCTCAGACAGGGGCTATATCTCGCAGGACGAATACATTCAACAGGTGAGTGAGTTGACGAATAAAACACCAGATGAAATCCGCGAAATTATTCATACGCAGGAAATAAAAAGTATCGATATGGTTAAGTTGGTCGCGTCATTAAAATCACAGTATAAGTGTGCGATGCTTAGCAATATCGGCCGTGGCGCAATCGAGAGGAGCTTTACAGCAGATGAACTCAAGGAGTTATTTGATATCGTGGCTCTCTCGAGCGAGATTGGTATGACAAAACCTAATAGCGAGGCTTACCGGTATGTGGCAATGCAGTTGGGTTTATTGCCAGAAGAGTGTATTATGATCGACGACATCGCCGTAAATGTACAAGGCGCTGAGCTGGTAGGTATGCAAGGAATTATTTTTAAAGACGTTGAACAATGTCGTGATACTCTGATGACTCTCATGGAACAAAATAATGCCTGAACTTCCGGAGGTAGAGACGGTTTGTCGAGGGCTTCAAGACTTGATTGTCGGTCGTATTATTAAGGCGGTGACGCACGACACGCCTAAAGGGTTCCCAAATGCAGCGGCAGACGTTGAGGCCTTTTTGATTGGTGCAAAAATAACAGATATTCGTCGGCGGGCAAAAGTGCTGCTGATTGATCTTTCTACTTCCTACACCTTAGTTATTCACCTTAAAATGACTGGTCAAATGGTGTTTGTTGCAAAATCGGCACGCTTTGGGGCTGGGCACCCAAATGAAAGTCTTGTTGGAGCACTTCCGGACCGCTCCACTAGGGTTGTTTTTACGTTTGACGATGAGTCTCATCTTTACTTTAATGACCAGCGTAAGTTTGGTTGGGTACGTCTTATGCCAACTGCTGAGGTGCCGAATATTGATTTTATGAAAAAGGTTGGCCCCGAGCCGCTAGGGGAAGAATTTACGGCGGTTGAATTTGCCGAGCGCTTTAAACGGCGAGCGAAGACTAGTATTAAAGCGGCGTTATTAGATCAAACGGTCATTGCAGGAGTGGGAAATATTTATGCAGACGAGAGTCTATGGGGTGCCAAAATCCATCCAAAACGTCTTGTCGGAGACATAACACAGGAGGAATTTGTTCGGCTATATACTGAACTTCGCAGTGTTATGAACACGGCCATTGAAAAGGGCGGAAGTACGGATAAAAACTATGTAAATGCTGAAGGCAAAAAAGGAAGCTATCTCACCTTTGCGCGTGTGTTCAGGCGCGAGGGCAAGCCGTGTCTTCGTTGCGGCACGACGATCATCAAGTTTAAGGTAGCCGGTCGTGGAACGCACATTTGTCCGCATTGTCAGGTAGAATAGAGATAGATGATAATTCTTGTAACAGGTGAAAATAGCTTTGAGAATGATCGTACAGTTCGTGAGATCGTTAGTTCGTTTGATGGAGTGGCTGAACGTATCGATGGTAGCGAGCTTGAGATTAAACAGTTGCCCGATCTCTTAATGGGAGCGACACTATTTGCTTCAAAACGATTGGTCATTATTAAAAATCTCTCTGAAAATAAGCCGATTTGGAGCAATTTTATAGATTGGTTGCCACGTATTAGCGATGACGTGCAAGTTGTTTTGATAGAAGCAAAGCCGGATAAACGAATAAAAACATACAAAGAGTTGCAAAAAGTAGCCATTATTAAAGAGTCGACTTTGTGGTCTGAACGCGACACGGTAAAAGCTGAACAATGGGTGATTAGCGAGGCGACACGGCTTGGCTATTCATTGGATAAAAAAAGTGCGCATAAACTTATAGACCGGGTCGGTGTTGACCAATGGCTGCTTGCTCAGGCGCTTGAAAAACTGTCCGTGGTGGATATTGTATCGCCCGAGGTGATAGAGGAACTTATCGAGGCAAACCCGTTAGAGAACGTCTTTATGTTATTTGAATCTGCTTTAAAAGGTGACGCACCCAAAATTAAAAAAATACTGACAACACTTGAGGTCACTGAAGATGCCTTCAGACTGCTTGGTCTTTTAAGTGGTCAAGCGGTACAACTCGCAGTTCTTGCAATAAGCGATAAACCGTCTGCCGAAGTCGCCAAGGATATGGGTGTACACCCATACGCGCTTTCCAAGCTTGCACCGGCTGCAAAAAAACTTGGTCGTAGTGGTGCTAAAAAAGTAGTCACTGCCTTTGCTGAGGCAGACACGGTGGCTAAAACCTCTGCCACTGACCCGTGGCTTTTAGTTGAGCGTGCACTTATAAAAGTTGCGTGTATATAAAAATACGCCGCATTTTACGCGGCGTATTTTTATAGAAAGAGCAGAGTACTATTTAGCTGCTGGCTTTTTTGCAGCAGGTTTCTTGGCTGCAACAGGTTTCTTAACGGCCGCAGTCGCGGCTTTAGGAGCTGCTTTCTTCGCAGCTGCAGGAGTTTTAGCGGCAGTGGTTTTAGGAGCAGCTGCTTTTTTAGCAGTAGCTAGCTTAACACCGGCGTCCTTAGCAACTTTAGAAAGTTGGCTCTTGCGACGGGCAACAGTATTCTTTTTAAGGAGCTTCTTTTTAACTGCAGTGTCAAGCTCGCTGTGAGCCTTTGAAAGACCCTCGCTTGTTGGGTTTGCCATGAAAGCTTTAGTTGCAGTCTTGATATCGTGCTTAATACCGACGTTGCGGTCGCGGCGAACAATAGTCTGCTTCATTCGTTTAATGGCTGATTTGATGATTGGCATAATTTCCTCTTTACCTCTTATAAGTTATAGATACAATCAAGGTGTGATTATAGAGTAAAAGGTGCGAAATGTAAAGTGGTGATTATCCCGCGTCAGGCACTGCGTGCATGTGCTGCACGCAGTGCCTGACGACGGGGTTCCTACTTAGGCGAAGTGCTTGCCTTTCCATCCGTTGTCCCGGACGAGCTTGTCGAAGACTGCAAGAGCCTCGACGCGCGTCATCTCGGGAGTGACGCCAGTGAGCCGGAAGCTCTTCGGTCCGGTCTCCGTAAGGAGAACGGTATCGGGAAGCTGTTCGCGCAGCTCGTCGAGTGACGGGGAGAGCACCCGGAACGTGAAGGTGATCACGACGGGCTCGCTCGTCGTACCGGCGCCGGCGGGGTGGTAGTAGAGATCGAAATCTCTCATTGGTCTGGACCTCCTGAGAAAAAGGCGAGTTGCATGGAACATGCATACAATAACACAAAGATATTTAATCTGCAACGAACTCCGTTGTAACTGCTCACACCCCCTTGCCCCTCAGGGCAGTTCGGACTAAACTTTAGTTTAGGACGAACTAAAAAACAAACAAAGCTTGTAACACACGTATGTCTCGAAAACTCACAGATGACGTTATCGCTTCGCGCATGGTAGAGCTCCGCAACCTGCGGAAGCTGCATGTTCGTGACCGGCGTCAGATCGCTGAGCTCAAAGCTGAGAACAAAGTAATCCGAGCGGAGAATGTTGAGCTGCGTCAGCTGCTTGCTCAAGCCCTCGAGAAGATTGACGCTCAGGCTATCCAAATAGCCGAACTCCAAACCATGGTCTTCGGCAAGAAGAAACGGCCACCAGCGGGCGGAACGCCCGCTGTAACTCCCACTCTCTTTGCGCTACCGAAGCAGCCTCGCAGCAAGGATTCCTACCGGCGGCCATTGCCGCCAGCAAGCGCTGTAACGCAGGAAGTGGCACTGCCACTTCCTGCCACCTGCGCTTGTGGTGGTCATTTCAATCCAAACAAGACGACCATCCACGAACGCTACGAAGAGGATATCCCGCTCCCCGAGCTGACCCGTGACTACCAACCACAGTTAGTGACAAAGTATCTCATTGAGCGAGGCGAATGCCTCGCCTGCGGCAGAGCCGCAACCGGAGGGAATAAAGATCTCAGCGGTCAGGCGGTGACGCTTGGCTCCAATACTCGTCTTCTGGTCTGTCATCTCATTTCGGTGGTTGGGTTGAGCTACGCTCAAACAACCGGCCTGCTCCTTTCGCTCTACAATCTCACCGTCACCGACGGTGAGATTGCTCATATCCTCCAGAAACAACACCAAACCTGGCTACCGGCGTACACTCAGCTGAAGAGCGACATCCGAGCCGCACCAGTGGTGCATGCCGACGAAACACCCTGGCCAATCCAAGACCAGCAGGGTCATGGCTATGCATGGAATCTCTGTGACGGGACGAGCGCAAAGGTCTACTTTGCCCTGGAGCAAAGTCGCGGAGCGACGTATGCTCACACACTATTCGGAGAGGACAGCGACCAGCCCTTTGCTGGCGTCCGTATTACGGACGACTACGCTGCGTACCGCAGCGAGTCACTCCCCGGGACTCAGCAGCTCTGCTGGGCACATCTCTACAGGACTATTCGTGATCTCCGCTACAATGCCCATCTTCCGGAAGAACAGCTTCCGTATGTTGAGCTGTGGTATGCCAGCTTCGCTGGTATCTACCAAGACCTACGAACGTATCTCAACGAACCGTACGACGAAGTCGTACGAGAACAGCAAGCCGAAACACTCTGGCAGCGAGTACAGCGACTGGCCAACCAACCAGCACCGGAGGGAGCTGGTGAACCACAGAAACTCACGAGGCTGAAAGCCCAGCTCAAAAGAGCTGGGAAAGACAGACTATTCGTCTGTCTCCTAAAAGATACACCGTGTGACAACAACCGAACTGAACGGGATTTACGACAGCTGGTACTAAAGCGAAAGCGGAGCTTTGGCTCTAAGTCTGAGCGAGGAGCGCAAGCACTAGCCACCGTCCTTTCGCTGTGCACCACTACGTGGCGCACAGCACCCCAAGGCTATTTCAAGGCGTTGGCGCAGTTGGGGCAGTGAGCAGTTACACTCCGTTATGATTCAATGACACCTATTTAAGAATAGTCTCCAGAGAAGGATGCGGACAGGGGATGCCTATAACCAATAGTATATTGACTCACTTAAACTACTTATGGTATAGTTCCATCAAAGTCTCATAAAAATAAAAAACGTTTAGGAACTCTCCTTCATGAACGATGGCAACATTAAGCAGCAAATCGCCGATAAGGTAAAGAACAGCAGCAATATCCTGGTGACTGTAAGCACCAACCCGTCAGTTGACGAGCTGAGTGCTGCACTAGGACTTACTTTGTTGCTTAATAAAATGAATAAGCACGCTACGGCTGTCTTTAGTGGACAAGTGCCTCCAGCTATTACATTCTTGGATCCACAAAAAACTTTCGAGAACACTGTCGATAGTTTGCGTGACTTTATTATTGCACTAGACAAAGAAAAGGCCGACCATCTTCGCTATAAGGTGGATGGTGATGTCGTGAAGATATTTATTACGCCGTATCGCACGACCATCACTGGTGACGACCTTGAATTCAGTCAAGGTGACTATAACGTTGAGCTTGTTCTTGCATTGGGTGTGAGAGATAAAGATGATCTTGACGGTGCGCTTTCTGCTCATGGACGGATCTTGCACGATGCAACAGTCGTGTCTATTTGTGCAGGAGAAAACGAGAGCGCTCTCGGCAGCATTAATTGGCGGGAGTCAAACGCTAGTAGCCTGAGTGAGATGCTTGTGAGCCTTGTCGAATCACTCAAGAGCGATAAGGGCACATTGGATGACCAGATCGCCACGGCGTTCTTAACGGGTATCGTAGCCGCAACTGATCGCTTCAGCAATAATCGGACGTCATCACGCGTGATGACGATTGCCGCGCAACTTATGTCAGCCGGCGCCAATCAGCAGCTGATTGCCTCAAAACTGGAAGAAGCACACGAAATCGGCAACGATAGTACGCCAAACGCGGGTAGTAACAGTACAGCTTCGACCAGTGCAAACTCGGACGGTACGACAGATCTAGCAGAGGGTGAGTCGACTAAGCTTACCAAAAAGCCAGCCGTAGAAAAGCTAGCGACCGCTAAAAAGAAGGCTGATGATGGTTCACTTGTTATCTCTCACGAAAAAGAGGGTAGTCTTGATGAAGTTGCTGAGCAAACAGAGGAAGAAAAACAGGCCGCTGCCGCTCAAGCAGCACAGGATGAACTGGCGAAGCAGGCTAAAGAAGTTCCCGCAGCTCAACAGGAAGCAGCTGCAGCAAAGGCTGAAGAAAACCTTGCTCAACAGCTCGCTTCTGTAGCTCCGGCCGCTGCCGCTGGTACTACGCCATCAGTCGCTGACTTGCAAAAAGATCTCGCTGCCGCTGGTGCGGAGGTTGATGAAGCTGCTGAACAATCACCTAAATCAGTGACTCCTGTTGCTGCGCCTTGGCAAGCGAGCGAGCAGGCTCCAAGTCTAGGTGGGACGCTTAATGCGACAGCCGAACAGGCTGAAGAAGATAAACGTCGTGATCTTGAGGATGAACGTAATCATACTATTTTGACCCACGGTGGTAATAGCTACGTTGGTAATAGTACCCCAACCTTTCAGTCACCACTGAATGCCGCTTCACAACCGGAGATAGAATCGCCAATGGTAGATCCGTTCCGTGAGGATGCGCCCTCATCGGTTAATGCTGCAAGTACGGCATTGCCACCTATTCCGACCCCAGTGATAGAGGCGCCAAAGCCAAAAGAAACGTTGGCAGATATCGATCGCGCCAATCGCTCGCCTCACGAAGAAGCGCGTGCTGCTGTTGATGCAGCATTTGGGGCTGTACCGTATACACCCTCGGGTGCGCCAGTCATGTCAGAGTCTGCACCGGCTCCAAACCCTCAACCGGTTCCTCCCCCAATGTCACTGCCACCAATGCCTCCTATGCCAGACTTTTCAACACTACCTCCTATGCCTACAATGCCTGATGCATCAGCGCCTTCGGGTGCGCTACCTCCGGACAAATTAGAGGATGTTTTTGGAGCAACAGCTAATCCAGTACCCGTCACACCTCCACAATCTAACGACCCGGCCCAGTTTAAGATTCCTGGCCAGGGTTAGGATTTAGCTAAAAAGTAATTCAAACCGAGGTCTGCGCCTCGGTTTTTGATGTATGTTTCACCATCGTCACGTTGTGTGTGGTGAGCATGTACAATTTCGAGAATTTCGTCACGAAGATGCCTGGCATCGACGGTTTCGTCAATTTCTTCTAGGGGATGACCGGCTTCCATATAGATCCAGTCGGTGTTGTCAGTAGGAGAGATACTATCGGGAATGCAACTAAATCGAATCCTTGTCAGGCGGTTGTCAGACTTTTTGAGTGTGTAAAACGTAAGGCAGGCTGCGCGGGCTGCCACAATATGATCGATATGGCCAGTAAGGCCGTTGAGATCGAGCGTCATAAATTCGACCTCCGTGTCTTCGGGAGCGGTTTTTAACATCTTTCCGATATAGTCGATAAGACGATCGGCGATTTCTATCATGCTTTGATTATCGAGTTTGCCATCTTTGTAGCCGAAATATTCCATTGTCGACGCGCCCATAAGTGCACCTGCTTTGCGCCACTCCTCGAGTCGAACCGAACCAAGGTCACTGTGACCGTCGAGATTTACGCCAGCATCACCACTTGTGAGGGTGATAAGGTGTAGATCGGCACCAGCTTTTGTTTCTAAAAGGAGCGTGCCGCTTGGGCCGAACGCTTCATCATCGGGATGGGCAAAAATGCCAAAAATAATCTTCTTCATAACATTAGTATACCGGAGTAGGGTGATGATTTAAGATATAAAACGACAATGGTTCGGTATACTGGTATGCGTGATAGACGATGGAATTATATGTATAGACAAACCTGCAGGAATGACGAGCTTTGGTGTCGTAGCTCGACTCCGACGTGTTTTAAGTGAACATGCCGACAAAAAGGTGAAGGTAGGTCATACGGGCACACTTGATCCTTTTGCAACGGGTCTCATGATACTGGTTGTTGGTAAAGAGTGTCGTAATGCATCCCACTATACTAAGCAAGATAAGGTATACGAGGCGACATTTGAGTTAGGAAAAACAAGTACGACTGGCGATACGGAAGGGGAGCTAACTAATATTTCCTCACGTAAGCCAAGCAGAGACGAAATCGACGTTGTCCTGACGGAGTTTACTGGCGAAATACAGCAGCGACCACCTATTTTTAGTGCGATTAAAGTTAATGGTCAGCGTGCATATAAGCTGGCTCGCGATGGAAAAGAGGTTGAAATCCCTTTGCGCACCATAACTGTATATAGCTTGGAATGTATTAATTATGAGTATCCTTATCTTAAGGTTCGAACTCACGTAAGTAGTGGAACATACATTCGCAGTCTCGGCGTGGATATTGGCGAAAAACTAGGAACTGGCGCATACTGTAGAGAGCTGCGTCGGCTTTCTATCGGCATATGGAATGTAACAGACGCCAAGCAACTACGAGACTTTGGTATCGAAAACTAGGAGGGTGCTATGGAGATAGAAATTTGGAATGACGCAACAAAGGCAATCGTCGATCCAGAAGGGGGGTGTCTCACCAATTTGTCTGATGATAAGGGTGACATCCTATTCCCTAAGAGAACTTTAAAAACCGAAGAGGGTATAGCTAAAAAACGAGGTGGCTCTCATGTATGCCTTCCTAACTTTGGACCGGGTGGCGTGACTGGTCAGGCGCAGCATGGATTCGGGCGTGAATCAGTTTGGGAAGTCACGGATAAGACCGATAGCTCGATTTTATTGACATTAGCTAATGGTCCAGATGGCTATCGGCATTTAAACTCGGTACTGACTTATCAATTGGGTGCCAAGAGACTTATGATGACCTTGGAACTTACTAATAATGGCGGATCTGATCTACGAGTAGCACCGGCATTTCATCCGTATTTTGCACTACTTGGTAGTTCAGCTGTACTCGACGATGAAAAGCAGGCTCTCAATGAGCTGAACGAGGCACGGTTTTTTACCGGCGATATACATGCATTGCAGTTAGAGAAGCGAACGGTCACACTTCAATCGACCGGCTTGCCTGTATGGGTGAAGTGGACTGATCAATTGGGAGATTACCTCTGTATAGAACCATCACAGAATGGTTTTGCATTTCTAGAAGAAAAGCCAGGAGAAGGCGAATTGCTACGTCCGGACGAGATAAAAACGTACTCCTTTACAATAACCTGGAACTAACCTGTTGAAAAACCAGGGTTACTCTGGTACAATACATTCTTGATGATAACAGCAGAAGATAAAGCCAAGGCACTCGCCCTGACACAGACACACAAAGAAGACGTTGGATCCCCACAGGCTCAAGCGTCAGTTTTGACATCTCGTATCAAGGAAATCACCGAGCACCTCAAGGCTAACAAGCATGACCACATGGCTCGCCGCGGTCTTATCCAGATGGTAGGTCGCCGCAAAAGGTTGCTGAAATACCTCGAGTCGAAAGACTTTGAAAGCTACAAGGCAACTGTCGCCAAACTAGGACTCCGCAAATAATTGCGGAGTTTTTAGTTTACGGATTTAGTTCGTTATTTCGTTATAAACGGTAACTGGCTGGACGTTCTCGATGTATTTTTGGAGATCGATTTCTTGAAGGAAAGCAGGGAGTATAACCTCTGATTTCGGGTCGATAAACTCGACATGTTCGATTTCCAGTTCGCCGTGCGTGGTTGTCGTAAGGTCAATCGTTTCGTAATCTTCCGGATTTTCAATCAGAAAAAAGAATTCCATCTGTTCCTTTTTGCCATCCTCAGAAAATTGTTGAACAAAAAGCAAGCGACCAATTTTAGGGTCAATACCAGTTTCTTCAATCATTTCACGGCGTAGGCCATCCTCAATCGATTCACCAATATCTAGACCACCACCTGGAGTACACCAAAAGTCGCGATCATTACGTCGATACGCTTTTAAGCGTTGGCTGAGTAGTTTTCCATCTTTGTATATAATGCCTCGTACGGCAATTCGTCGTTCTTGCATACAAGCTCTCCTTGATTAAAGTAAATTTGACCGTTAGAGGTTCGGCTCGTCCGAACGTAGACGCATAGTGGATCCCATAGGATCGTATTGTTACGATTATAGCATGGGTTGGTGGTGGCCTGTATATTTGCTATACTTGATAATTACTATGATCCAGCAGGGATCCTCTATTCGTGCATGTTCGGACGAGCCGAACCGCTGACGATTCTTGTAAATTAATTTTTAAGGAGCTTTCTTATGAAAGAGCTCATCATACTTGATGAAGATAAAAAAGCTGCTCGTCAGCGAATTGCCGAACTTGAAGCGGAAATTCTCAGTTTGGGACCAGAGTTCTACGAGGTATTTAACCAGTCCTCTGAAACCTGGCATGATAATGCGCCGTTTGATGCACTTCGTGACCGACAGTCACTGCTAGATGCTGAGCTACAGAAGCTTCGCCAGGTTATACGCGACAGTTTGCCTAGTATTCCACCAATTAAAAAAGAAATGGTAGGGATTGGCTCAACGGTCAAGCTGGAAAACGGCAAGACGTACTTTATTGCCGGCGACTGGACGCTTCGTGCTGGTCAGTCTCGGGAGGGTGCGGTAGTAATGAGTGCCCAAGCGCCGCTTGCAATTATACTAAGAGGGAAAAAAGTAGGTGACAAAGTTATCCTTGGTCGCGATGCGAGCTGTATAAGGGCTATACTGTATCTATGAATGTGATCACTCGTGAACAATTTACCCAGCTTGTAAGGCCGCTAAAACCACGATTAAAGCGTGAACTTCGGTTCATCCCCGAGGAAATCACCGAATGGGAAGATCGTGATTTCTTGGGCGTTGCCAATAAACAGGGTAACGAAGGAGTATTGATCATACCGTTTTTAGACATCGTCGTACCATATGGCCTAAGCAAGCGAACGCCGGGTAGTCGGGGGAGGGTTGAGGCGATCATCTGTGATATCTGTGCCACATGGCAGCGAGGGACTCACTCGGCAGTTATTACGTTTCAGACCTCACCAATCCGTTCAGTATCATTTTTATGTTGCGAAGATTTGCGATGTAGTTTGCATGTTCGAGGCAAAACGAGTGCAGCCGTGCTTTCACGTGCGCAAATTCGAGAACAAATTGATCCGCAGGAGCGTATTAATCGACTACGCAAACGTCTGACAAATATTATCGAGACATTGGCTTAGAAAAAACGAGTCCCTTTGCGGTGGGGCTCAGACCGTTGTACGTTAGGAACGGGGCTTCTGGCGACGCTTTGCCTTAGCTCTTCGGCTTTTCAATGCTCGTCGTTCGTCTTCGCTCAGTCCTCCCCAGACACCCGTATCTTCGCCGCTTGTGAGTGCCCACTCGAGACATTGGTCGCTGACGGGACACCGACGGCAAATTGCTTTGGCTTCTTCCGTCTGTTTGGCGGCGGGCCCTTTCTTGCCGATTGGAAAGAAAAGCTCAGGGTCCTCATCCCGACAGACGGCGCGCTTGCGCCAGTCCACGGTCATCTCCTCCTTAGGTGTGTACCATTTTATTATACCTGTATTCATTCGGTCAGATAGTCTATAATAGAGGTAGCTCGCTGCAGCGGTTACGTAAGTGGTGGATGCGATATTTTTTGAACAAAGAAATGCCACACCCGTTACTTATTCGCCGTTATCTTTTAATAGGCGAGTTAAAAAAGGAGGACATTCATGTCTACTATCAACCCTAACGGTAAAGAGATTATCTCTGTTACCACTGATCTCTGCGGTCAGCCACTTACACTAGAGGTCAACCGTGTCGGTTTTCGTACATCTGCTAGTGTCCTAGTAAAGTATGGCGATACTGTTGTACTTGGTACGGCTATGGTGGGCAAGAATCCCATTAGCGGCATGGACTACTTCCCACTGAGCGTGGACTATGAAGAAAAATTTTATGCAGCCGGAAAAATCAGTGGCAGCCGTTTCATCAAGCGTGAGGGCCGTCCAAGCGACGAAGCCATTCTTATTGGCCGTTTAATTGACCGTCCGATTCGTCCATTGTTTCCAAAAGGGTATCGCCAAGAAGTCCAAGTGGTTGCAAGTGTTCTCTCTATGGATCCGGCATTCCGCCCTGATTCTATTGCGATGATCGCCGCTTCCACAGCTCTTATGCTTACGGGTGCGCCATTTGATGGTCCTGTAGCTGGCCTGCGTGTTGCTCGCGTAAATGGCGAGTTCAAGGCATTTGCCACGAGTGATGAGCGCGAAGCAAGCGATCTTGACCTTGTGGTTGCTGGTATCGAAAAAGGCGTTACGATGGTTGAGGCTGGCGCAAATGAAGTAGGTGAGGATGTTGTTACAGACGCAATCGCTTGGGCGCACGAAAAACTTCAGCCGGCAATCGCGTTGCAGCGTCAGTTGATCGAAAAAGTCGGAGTTGAACCACTTACCTATGAGCTCGTGCTTCCAAACGACGCCATCCAGACTGTTGTTGACGAGTGGATGGAAGGCAAGATTGGTGAAGATCTCCAGCGTCCATACCCAGAACGCAACGAAATGATTTCAGTGCTTCGCACTCAGTTCCATGACGACATGGTCAAAAAAGTTGGTGAAGACGAATACCAGGCACTTCGCGGTGAATACGACGAAGCCTTTACAATGGCTCTTCATAAAGATGTCCGCAAGGGCATTGTAGCGAATGGTACGCGTCCTGATGGTCGTAAACTCGACGAAATTCGCACACTTTCAAGCGAAGTGGGTATCTTGCCTCGTACACATGGCTCATCGCTCTTTACCCGCGGTGTCACTCAAGGCATGAACATCGTTACCTTAGCACCACTTAGCTATGCACAAATGGTTGATACGATGGAGCAGAATGACTACGAGCGTCGCTATATGCACCATTACAACGCGCCCGGCTACACAGTAGGCGAAGTTCGTCGTCTTGGTAGTCCTGGTCGCCGTGAAATCGGTCACGGCTATCTTGCAGAACGTGCACTTATTCCAGTGCTTCCAAGCGAAGAGGAATTTCCATACGCTATTCGTAGCGTGACCGAAATCATGAGCCAGAATGGCTCTACCTCTATGGCTGCAACATGTAGCAGCTGTCTTGCACTTATGGATGCTGGCGTACCTCTTAAACGACCGGTGAGTGGTATCGCTATGGGCCTGATGATGGACGGCGACACGCCGTACGTGCTCAGTGATATTGCTGACGCCGAAGATTTTGCCGGTGATATGGACTTTAAGGTAACCGGAACAGCCAACGGCATCACAGCCTTGCAGATGGATATGAAACTCCACAGCCTGCCAGTAGATATCCTTCGTCAGGCGCTCGAAAAAGCTAAGCCTGGCCGTGCGTTCATTCTTGAACACATGATCTCTACGTTAGCTACTCCGCGTACTGCCATTAGTCCGTTTGCTCCACGTATTGAGAAAATCAAAATTAACCCAGATAAGATCGGAGCTGTTATTGGTAAGGGTGGTGAGGTGATTAATAAAATTACCGCCGAAACCGGTGCCCAAATTGATATCAAGGACGACGGTCTCATAACCGTTGCTGCTGCAGACACAACCAAGATCGAAAAAGCTCTTGCCTGGATTAAGAGCCTGACCGAAGAGCCAGAAGTCGGCAAAATCTACGACGGTAAAGTAGTTAGTATCAAGGACTTTGGAGCATTCATAAACATTATGCCCGGTATCGATGGTATGGTTCATATTTCGCAGCTTTCAAACGAGCGTGTTGAGCAGGTGACCGATGTCCTGCACGAAGGTCAAATGGTTAAGGTAAAACTGACCGGTATCGACGAACGTGGCCGTCTCAGTTTGAGTCTTAAAGACGCTCAATAACAGATGTAATGTAGGTGAAGGGCAAGCTCTGCCTTTCACCTAATCATTGCTATTTTTCATTGTTGTGCTATAATGAAGTAACTAAGACGCTCGTTACGGGCTCCCCCCTTCTTGAACAAATCAGACCAGATTTATGGTAAATCTTGTCACATTTGGCCAAGAACACTTGCGCTAATCTTTATTATTAAACGCCAAAATGCTTGTTTTGGTACCGCAAAAACCGCGGAGAAAAAACTATATGAAAGAAACAAATAAATACGATGTCACGCATGCATCGCGCCGTAAAAGTGACAAAGCGGAGCGCCTTGTGAGGCCTTACCGGACAACCAAAACCGTTAACGCGTCGGCAACCCCAGGCGGACTACGGATTATCCCGCTGGGCGGCCAGCAGGGAATTGGTGAAAAGAATATGATCGTACTAGAGTACGGAAACGATGCACTGATTCTGGACTGCGGGTTTGAACTAGGGATTGATTTGCCTGGCATTAACTATGCCATTCCGGTAACAGAATACCTAGAATCTATTCGCCACAAAATCCGCGGATATGTTATTAGTCACGGCCACCTAGACCACATTGGCGGCCTCACCCATATCGTGCCAAAGTTCCCAGCTCCGATATTCGGCAGCCGGTTTACGATTGGCATGGTACAAACCCAGTTTGAAAAGGCTAACGAAGACGGCGTCGATTTCCAGCCTAATTGTAGGGCACTCGATATGGACAAACACGAACGAGTCAGCCTTGGAGAGTTGAAAATTGAGCTTGTCCGTGTCACCCACGCGATTCCGGAATGCTCGGCTATCGTGGTTGATACGCCAGTTGGCCGAGTCATCAACACTGGTGATTTTCGGCTTGATCCCGAGCCGCTTGACGCTATGCCAAGTGATATTATCAGGCTCAAGCAGCTGGGGGACGAAGGCGTGCTGCTCTTGATGAGCGAGAGCACTAATACAACCAAGCCAGGACGGACGCCAACCGAACGAACATTGCAGGACAGCTTTTACGAATTAATGGACCAAGTGCATGGGCGAATTATCGCCGCGACATTTTCGTCGAACATGAACCGTATCCAGATGATTGTAATGGCGGCGGCACATTTTGGCCGTAAAGTGGCATTTGATGGTCGCAGTATGACAACGGTTGCCGAGCTCGCAGTGCGGTTAGGCAATTTAAAAATACCAAAGAACACGTTAGTTAGTATGCGCGAAGCCGGGCAGATACCTGACGACCAGTTGGTGATTATCTGTACTGGCGGCCAGGGCGAACCAGGCGCGGCGCTAAGCCGGATGGCAATTGGCGAGCACCAATATATCAAGCTGAAAAAGGGTGACAACGTCGTCATTAGCAGCACGCCAATTCCGGGTAACGAACAAAGCTACCAGCGGATTGGCGATAGTGTAACAACGCTTGGTGCAAAGCTATTCCGTCATCCAACGCACGAGATAGATGGTTGCGGACCGCTTCATGTATCTGGACACGGTAATCGAGATGAACATGCCGAAATGATTCAACTGACACGCCCGAACTATCTCATGCCAATTTATGGCGGGGCGCTCAACCGCAAATATCATAAAGACGTAGGTCTACTGCAAGGTCTGCCCAAGCGTACTATTATTATGGTTGATAACGGCGACGTGACCGAGTTTGACCAGACAAAGGTGCCAAGAAAGGCTGGCCGGGTGACGGCTGGTGCGCTCCTGGTAGACCAGACGGGAAGTGTCGTGCCCGAGATTGTCACCAAAGACCGGCTGCTTCTTCGAGAAGACGGTTTTGTGGTGGTTATTGTGACGCTAGACAGAACGACGGGACGACAGGCGAGTAGCCCGGACATTATTACGCGCGGTCATCTGTCGATACGTGATAACGCCAAGATTATGGATGGTCTCCGACAAAAGGTTTGTAGGTTGCCTGTAGCAAAACGTATGTCACGGGCAGGTATTGACCAGCTAAAAGACGCCCTAAAGGACATGACGGCTGCGTATTTATTCGAGCAGACTGGCCAAACACCGATCGTAATACCAGTAGTAAATGTAGCCGGTTTACATCGAGACAACATCATTGCAAGACCCGCCGCCGACATGTGTTAGATTGGTCAAGTAAATAAAAAATAACCCCCGCTAAAACTGCGGGGGTTATTTTTATTTCCGGGGCTGGCTAGTCAATTAGATCTGCTGCTTTTAGCTTGGGGATTGTTTCGTGCTCCATAATCGAACCAATCTTTATATCCTTCGGTACGTCTGATGTAATCCAGCGGAGTTCTTCGACTTCGCTGTCGGCGGATATTTCTCCTGTCCATTTTTTTACCAGGTAGACGTCCATGTGTACATCGACCTCTGGGTTATTGGCGGCTGGTGCCGAGTTTTGGTCAAAAAGCTCCAGATCATCTTCAATAACGTTAATTTGTATTTCTTCTTTTAATTCTCGAATGAGCGCTTGCTTGGGGGTCTCGCCTGGTTCGATTTTTCCACCAAGATGAATAAAAAAATCTTTTCCTTGTGAGCGCTCGACTAAAACCTTGCGGTCTATGATAATAATGCCACTCGCTTTATAAATATCTTCCATGGCATTACTATAGCGTGCTATGAGAATGCGTACTAGCGACACTGGTTTGGTTTTTGCTATTCGGCCGAATGAGCGTGTAAAATGGAAGATGAAATGGATAAACAACGAGCGCTCGACCAGATACGTGATGATATTTTGCAGAATGCTGTCTGTCCTGACCTTGCCTCGACCGCTAAGCAGCTGGTTATTGGCGACGGCAATCTGGACGCTGAGATTGTTTTTATAGGCGAAGCCCCCGGTAAAAACGAGGACGAGCAGGGAATACCGTTTGTCGGTGCGGCTGGTAAGTTTTTAAACGAAATGCTGGCACAAGCTGGACTGGTGCGAAACGACGTATACATTACTAATATCGTCAAATACCGTCCACCGAACAACCGTGACCCACTCCCCGAAGAAAAAAAGGCCTTCTGGCCGTATTTAGTGCGTCAACTCGATGTCATTTCACCGAAGGTGGTTGTGACATTGGGTCGTCACAGTATGGAATATTTTTTACCCGAAGCTAAAATTAGTCAAGTTCATGGCGAGGCAAAACGAATAACGTTTGGTGACAAGAAGGTAGTTATTGTGCCCCTCTATCACCCTGCTGCGGCTCTTTATAATGGTGGTATGCGCCAAACACTCATTGATGATTTTTTGCGTGTACCCAAAGTGATTGAAAAGCTTAAAAAAGGGGCCTAAAAAGCGAAAAGCCAGGCGCGTCGCAGGAAGAGGTTGAACCTCGATTCCTGAACGGCCTGGCGATCGCCTCACTTGCGGCGAAGACGCGGCTTCCTGAAGGACTGGAACGGCAGCTTGATGTAGTGTCGGACGTTCTTCAGGAGTGTGTCCACCCACTCGACATCGGCCGGGTCCCAGAACTTGGCGGTCTTGTACCAGATGGCGAGAGTCCAGACGATCCAGACGGTGCCCAGCGGGATCCGCCAGAGCAGGGTAAGGCCACCGGTGGTGGGGACGGACGAACTGGTCATGGTGAACGTCAGTGCGGCAGCGAAAACGCCGCCGATCATGCAGATGACCATGATGGCCGTGAAGCCATACCAGCCGTAGATCCTCTTTTCGGTCTCGGAGAAGAACGGAGTGCGCTCTTCCTTCTTAGTGCTGGACTTGTCGGGGGTGATGGACATGTGCGTCTCCTCATCTCGGGTGGGGCGAACTGTACTCATATTAACACATATTAACGCTTATGTCAATTTTATCTATTGCCAAAAGACAGATCTTTTGCTATACTCTTACTTACTAGACCGCAGCTTCATCTGTTTCTTACTGAATAGCTGCAACTTATAGGACTTGTTTGTAACTAATAAATACTTTGAAAGGTAACATATATAAACTATGGGTCAACGAAGACTCGCGAACGCCCCAAGTGACGACGCATCCAAACGCCCTCAGCAAGGGCAACAACAACGACAAAAATCTAATAATACGGTGTTAAATAACACGACAACTCGCAAAGGCGAGGTGTTTCGTGCGCAGCGCCGTACCTCTGAAAACGTTAACCTTCGTGCCTCACAGCACATGGTAAACGTTCCGGTGAACAAATCCGTTTATAACGGATACAATGGTCGCCAGTTTAGTTTGGCTGACCAGCCAAAACGCTCAAAAGCACCACGTCCAACCCTTAAGGTTATTCCTATCGGTGGCGTTGGTGAAATGGGTATTGGTAAAAACATGACGGCTATCGAATACGATAACGACATTATTATCATTGACATGGGCTTTTTGTTCCCAGGTGCCGACTATCCCGGCATTAACTACATTACGCCTGATATAACTTATCTTGAAGAAAACAAGCACCGTATCCGAGGACACGTTTTTACACACGGACACCTTGACCACATCGGCTCGTTCCGCCATCTTATCGATAAGATTCCTGCACCTGTGTATGCTACTAAATTTACGGTTGGTATGTTACAGCGCACAATGGAAGAAGCTACGAGTGGCTTTGCGCCAGATTACCATGTACTTGATCCTGAAGCTCACGAACGCGTACAGCTTTGTGACAGCTTTTCAGTTGAGATGGTTCGCGTTAATCACTCTATTCCAGATGCAGCAGCTGTTGTTATCCGGACACCTCTCGGTGTTATCATCAGCTCGGGTGACTGGCGTATGGAAGAGCAGCCTGTTGATGGACGCAAATTCGACCTCGACCGCATGACCGAAATTGCCACCAAAGAAGGCATTCTTATGTTCATGAACGAAAGCACAAACTGTGAAAGTGAAGGCTCTCATACTCATGGAGAGCTTGACATTCAGCACAGTATGGGCCAGGTAATGGAAAAATACCCGAATGGCCGTCTTATCATTAGCTGTTTTAGTAGTCAGCTACACCGTATCCAACTTATTTTGGATGAAGCAAAAAAACACGATCGAAAAGTCGCATTTGCTGGTTACAGTATGATCCAAAACCTTGAGGTAGCTCTTCGTACCGGAACAATCAAGATTCCTAAGGACGTCGTGGTTAAGATGGAAGACCTCGTTAAGTTGCCTGATGGTAAAGTGACGATTGTCTGTACGGGTAGTCAGGGCGAATTTAATGCTGTGCTTAACCGCATGGCGAGTGGTAGCCACAAATTCATCAAGATTAAAAACACCGATGTTATTGTATTTAGCTCTAACCCGATTCCGGGCAACGAGAAATATGTTGTTCGTACGGTCGACGGTCTGATGCGAGAGGGAAGTGAAGTCATTCAAAACGGCAAAACACATCTTACCGGCATTGGTCCACTGCACCTTTCTGGTCACGGTTACTACGACGACCATGTTAAGCTCATTCGCGCGCTTAATCCAACCTACTATCTGCCAAATCATGGTGAATTCCACATGTTGGTTCATAACGCCGAGATTGCTGAAAAAGAAGCCGGTATCCCACGAGAGAATATCTTTGTTTGTGACGCTGGTGATATCGTTGAAATTACACCTGAAGGTGCTAAAAAAGCTGGCCGTGTCCCGGTTGGTGGTATTATGTACGACGATAACGGCGCTATTGTATCAGAGGTGGTTCTTAAAGATCGTATCCACATGAGCAACGAAGGTATGTTTGTGGTGGTATTAACGGTACAGCGCGGTACTGGTCGTCTGCTGACTAGTCCAGATATCATTTCGCGTGGGTTTATTTACCTCCGTGATAGCGAAGAATTGATGGGAACTATCCGTCAGTACCTTAAGCAAAAGGTTGCCCGTAGCTTTGGCGGTAAAAAGATCGATCTTGATGTTATTAAAAAAGAACTCAAGGACGAGATTACCCACATCTTGTATGACCAGACGCGCCGTACGCCAATCGTTATTCCTGTTGTAAACGAGATCGGTGGTGGTGGTAATTCACCGCAAGGACGTAACAGAGTAAACGATCGCGGTGATCATAATGATCGCAATGATCGTCCAAAAAACGATAATGTCATGCCGCCTTTGCCGCCGCAAAAGTTTCCACCACGTCAGGTACCTGATACCGAAGTGGTTGAGCCTCGCACTCGCGAAGACACACGCGCATACTAAAACATAAGCTATTTGCAAAATATTGTAATTTTTGCTATAATATTGCTTATAAACCGTAAGCGAAAACGCTTATATCGGGATATAATAAAAAATAGTTATGGCCAAACGAAAAAAATCATCGCACAGTAGGGGAAAAGCAAAAGTCCAAACACCACAGCATAGTCTGCCGTCGGGTTTTTGGGCACAAGTAGGCGCAGTCATGTTACTTGCTGTGTCCATCCTGTTCGTGCTGGCATGGTTTGGCACGGGCGGCCCAGTACTAGAGTGGCTGCACCGGGCGACACTCAATAGTATCGGCTATGCTATGTACGTTATCCCTCTTCTCTTTGTCTATATTGCCGTCGAAGTATTTAGGGCAGAAAATAATCGCTTGCCATTCGTCATGAAGCTCGCGACCACACTGCTTATTGTGTGGTTTGCGGGCTTGTTTGGTCTTATGAAAAACAGTGCTGGCCAAACGACAGGCGGTTTTGTTGGTATTGCAGTCAACAGTGGCATGTTAGCTATGGTAAATACTGGCGTTGCTGTATTTATCTATGTACTTCTTATACTCATCACTACATTATTTGTTGTACGCGTATCCCCGTTCGCTGTTATTAAGAAACTTTGGGAGGTTTCTCGTCGCGAACTCAGTGAGCAAGAGGCCAATGTGCAGGTTATGCGTAAGGCATCGGAGACTTCACCCAAACATCAGGCAATTGGCGAACTTAAGTTAAATGCTGGTGTGCCGACGCTGGACCAAGAAGAGGCCGCGCTTATGGGTAAGAAGGGTGCACACCTCTCAAGCCTTCGTGGCAGTATTAAGCAAGATAAAGCCGCTGAAGATCAAGCTGCGCTGGTTGCTGTCAGTGACCCCAATTGGCAAGCGCCAAGTGTTGATTTGCTTGAGAAAAAACAATCACCAGCTGATGCTGGTGATGTACAGCAGAACGCCCAGACTATCCGCGACACGCTAGCCGAATTTAACATTGAAGTCGAGATGGAGGGCGCAAATATTGGTCCTAAGGTAACGCAGTACACCTTAAAACCACCAAGTGGTGTCAAGTTGACTCGCATTACCGCTCTTGAGACTAATATTGCACTCAATCTCGCAGCCCAGACACTGCGTATCGAAGCACCTATTCCAGGACAGCGCGCTGTTGGTATTGAAGTACCAAACCGTAAAGCTGCCGATGTTCGTCTTTATGGCGTACTAACGGCTAAGCAGTGGAAGTCAAATCATGAGCCGTTGGCATTTGCTATCGGCAAGGATATTTCGGGCGAGGCTGTTGTGGGTGAACTAAATAAAATGCCTCACTTGCTTATCGCTGGTCAGACGGGTAGTGGTAAGTCAGTCATGATTAACACCTTGTTAACGAGCCTCCTTTATCGCAACAGTCCGAGCGAGATGAAGGTAATTTTGGTTGACCCTAAGCAAGTTGAAATGGCGCCATATGAAGATATTCCACATCTTTTAACCCCAGTTATCACAGAGCCTGAAAAAACCATCAGCGCGCTTAAATGGGCAGTTAATGAGATGGAACGTCGTTACAAATTATTAGCCGAAGAAAAATTTCGTGACATTAAGAGCTATAATCAAAAAATTCAGTCCGGTAGTAAAAAGATATCTGTCGAAGACACGGATGGTAATGAACAGCGAGTTGATGATGGTGCGATGCCATACATTGTGATTGTTATCGACGAACTTGCTGACCTTATGATGGTTGCAGCGCGCGACGTTGAAGCGTTGATTGTACGTTTGGCACAAAAAGCACGTGCCGTAGGTATTCACCTCGTACTCGCGACACAGCGCCCAAGCGTGGACGTTATTACTGGTCTTATTAAAGCCAACATTCCAGCTCGTATTGCGTTTACTGTAGCTAGTCAGATCGACAGTCGTACTATCCTCGACCAGATTGGCGCCGAAAAACTCCTAGGTCAGGGCGACATGCTGCTTCTTACGCCAAGTATGAGTAAACCAAAACGTATTCAAGGTGCCTGGGTGATGGACGAAGAAGTCATGAAAATCACTGATCATCTTCGTATGCAATCCGCACCACAATACAACGATGAAATT
Source organism: Candidatus Chromulinivoraceae bacterium (assembly GCA_035478595.1). Classification (NCBI taxonomy): domain Bacteria; class Candidatus Babeliae; order Candidatus Babeliales; family Candidatus Chromulinivoracaceae; species Candidatus Chromulinivoraceae bacterium. The sequence goes on along the minus strand of DATIJL010000001.1, from coordinate 959 downwards.
ATTAGCCAACCCGTTCAGCTTAATGGCAAGGGTGGCGTAGTTATGGACTTTGATGGCCATGGTGATGACGATATGTACAAGGACGCTGTCCGAGTCGTAGTAGAGAGCGGCAAGGCTAGTACGAGTCTCCTGCAGCGTCGTCTGCGCGTAGGCTATGCACGTGCCGCACGGATTATTGAAGAAATGGAAGAACAGGGAATTATCGGCCCGGCTGACGGCGCCCGCCCGCGCGAAGTGCTGATTAACAGTCTCGATGATCTTGCTGGCGCTGATAGCTAGACATACTTAAGAAATTGAATAACACGTACCTTCATCTAAATATGAAAGGATTTTTAGCATATGGAAAACAAGAAAATAAAGAATTTTAAGTCAACATCGAGAGGCGTGCGAGCAGGTATGGTGCGAGGAAACGGCTTCGCCAAAGTTGCGACCAATCGCCGGCAAGCCGCTTTCTACTGGCCAGTGTTCGGCAACGTCGATCGTACTTTATCGAGCTTTCAATCGCCAGGCAGTTGACGGCTACTTCAAGATAGCAATTGGTGCCGTGTACGATGCAAACAAGCTGACACCGCTTATTCCACTACACGTCTGGCTACAGCATTACCAGGATAATTTTAGTGAGCCAACAATCATCGACATTACCGCCGATCAGTCGCTTGAAATAAACGAAAAGCTGGTCTACGATTCTTCGACCTCCCTCATGAAGAAAGGTCTAATCTACCAAGTTTGGAGCTTGCTTGATGAAAATGAGTGTAAATCTGGCACGGTGGAACGAGCAGATCTTATTGAGAGATTACTCCAAAGGCGTGCCAGGTGACCGTAGAGAACTCAAGACCTTTGCAACATCTCCGCAGGTGTTCGTAACTGCAATCCTAAGTGTACACGCCTTTGGTTGTAGTAGTCGAGATACGTGGTGAGTGTTTCTCGCTGGCGCCGGAGCGGAACGCTCCTGCGCCAGT